>JAJOLH010000041.1 GCA_021129415.1 Candidatus Altimarinota bacterium
TCCATTCTTCTCATAATTTCTTTATTGATAGAGTTGTCATCATTTTCAATCATTTCAAATAAAGCGTCTTGTGAGAGGATTGCAACGCTTACATCACTTTCAGCTACTACAGTTGCACTTCTAAGCTCTTCATTGAGGAGCGCTATTTCTCCAAACATATCTCAAGCTATGAGTTTGGCAGTAGGGATTCAAGCGACAGAAACATCCACAGAACCTTCTTCTATGATATATCATTTTCCATTTGGTTGGTCTCCTTGCTCCATGATAGTTTCCCCTGAGGAGAAATTTTCTTTATCTGCGTGTGTGAGGATTTCTTCAATAATATTTCCTTCAATATTTGCAAAAATAGGGAGTTTTTTTACTTTTTCACTTCCAAATAATTTCATAATCATATGTTCTAAATATATAAATTCTATACTTAGGATATCTTATTATCGTATTTATTTCAAATATTTGCCCGAGAAATAAATCTATGTTACTCTTAATATAGATATTTTAATGAAAATTTATGATACATTTTGATCCTACGTTTACGAGTCTTATAGCTTTTTATCTCTCACCATCAATGCTGGGGATAGTGTTTTGTGTTGTAGTATTTTTACTTTTGGCAGTTTTTACCCAGTATTTCTCTGGACTGCGTGCTATGATCTGATTTGATCTCTTGTATGAAAAGGTCTATAAGTTTTACAGTGATATACTCTGAAAAGAGGTCGGAAAAAATATAAAGGTATATATAGTGACTCTCTTCTTTGTAATATTTTTTGCAAATATCTCTGGGGTACTGCTTGATTTTATAGCTCCTATATTTGGAGTGTCGAGTAGTGGAGATTTTTATTTAGCTCAGTATATTGTAATGCCTACAGCAGATATGCAGTTTAATATTGCTCTTGCACTATTTTCTACTCTTTTGCTTATTTATATGCAGTTTGGTTCACTCTGATATAAACAATTTTTTTATAACTATTTTCCATTCTGGGGAAAATGATATATAGAAATAGAAAGAGGAAAGATGAAAGCATTTATATACTATCCACTCTTTGCTGTAGCAAAAGCTTGAGATATTATTATTTCATTATTCCTCGGGTTCCTCGATATTGTTGGACTCTTTGCTAAGGTCATCTCTCTTGCTTTCAGGCTCTTTTGAAACATGACTTCAGGTACTATTCTACTTGGTATGCTCCTTGTTTGAGTGTCATCATTTTCACAAAGCATTACAGCATTCATGTGAGGAATAAACTTCCCAATTATACTTCCATTGCTCGTCTACGCGCAGGGACTCCTCGTCGCAATTATCCAAGCTATGGTATTTCCACTCCTTGTAGCAATCTTTATTCGCATGGCTATGATGGAAACGGAAACTGCTTAAATATATAGACATGGATGAAAACCCATCATAATCAATTCATGAAAAAAGAAAAAAATATTTAAGGACTATAATAAAATTTCAAATGTCTAGAAATGCTTTGCTTGATAACGCAGATATAAAGGAGTAATTTTTTGCTTATAAAATAACTATATGCTATTATTAATCTAATATATTAATAATAGTTTTTTTTATGGATATTTCTGCTATGAGTTTAGGTGCTGGTTTGGCTGTAGGTCTCGCTGGTGCTGGTGTTGCAATGGGGCAAGGAAGACTTGCTGGTACATCTATTGAGATGATGGGGAAATCTCCTCGAATGGCTAATTCACTTATGGTCTATACGATCCTCGGAGTAGCGCTCGTTGAGTCTGCAGTTATCTACGGTCTCGTTATAGCATTTCAAATTATGGCTACTACGTGAGCTGCCGAGCTCAACGTTATTGGTGCTGGTCTCGCTATTGGTCTCGCTGGTTTTGGTGCTGGATATGGTGAGGGATATATCATCTCTGCAGCTCTAGTGGCTATGAACCGAAATCCAGAAATGAAAAATCAAATCCTTCAATTTATGGTACTCTTTATAGCGCTCGCTGAAACCTCAGCTATCTATGGTCTCGTTATTGCCTTTAAACTCTTAAACGGATAATCCTATGTTACAGCTTGATATATTTGTCGTACTTGCTCAGCTTGTAAACTTTTGAATACTTTACTATATATTCAAGACTTTTGTTGCGGATAAACTCAACGCAAAAATGTTAGAAAGAGAAGCGCAGCTTGAGAAGCTCAATACAGCAGAAGATCACTACGAACAAAAAATGTCTCTCGCTGCACAACAAAAAGATGAAATGCTCGATCAGGCACGTCAAACAACAGCAACACTTATGAAAGAATCAGAAGCAATCTCAAGAGAGAAAGCTAATACTATTATAAAACACGCAAATAGGCAAGCTCTCGCAATCCTCGATGGAGGAAAAAGAGAATTAGAAAAAGAAAGACTCACTATGCTCGCTCAGATGAAAGAACATATCGTAGACGTGTCTCTCAGACTCAATGAAAAGATGTTCGGTCCAGGGAAGACAAATAAAGAGTTTATCGAAGCGGAGATTGCAAAAATGAAATAAAAAATCTCGACAAAAAAAGCATTTCTATATAATGATTAGTAATATTCACTGATCATTTTTTTATGACTAGAACACTTCTAAAAATTTCTCTTTTAATTTTTGCTAATTTACTTGCTTTTCTTTGTGTTTGATTTATACTCGATGCGCTTTTTGGGACAGATTGATTTGCTATTTTGGCTTCAGTTCTGGTTTCCTTACCAGTTTTAACTACTATTATGTATTTTAAAGCAGAGAGCATATTACAAGATTTACACAAAATTTCACAGAAATAATGGCAACAACTCAAACATTAGAAAGCACAGGAGAATTGATTGATACTCACGCAGCTGAAATAACTCACGCAGCACAAGAGCATGTAGGCCCGCATATTCCACTTATTCAAGGGGAACAAGTTTGGGGTCCAATCTCAAATGTGAGTGTGACTACTATGTTATTTCTTCTCATTGTTTCTGTTGTAGCATTTTTTGCAAACAGTGCACTCAAAAAAAATAAAAAATCTAAATTAAAACTCTTCTTTCTTACATTTGTTAAATTCTTTGATGATCAACTCAGAGATGCATTTGGTGACAAGAAGGAATCACGAAAATATTATGGAGTAGTAGTTGGAATGTTTTTTATCATATTATTTGGTAATTTACTTGGACTCGTTATTGATTGGTTTGGGCTTTCAGTTTTACCTTCAATTTTGTATTATCTCAGACCAATGCATAGTGATCTAAATACAACACTTGTACTTTCGCTTATTACAGTAGTACTTCTCCTAGCAACTCAGGTAAAATCTCACGGAACAGCAGGAACGATTAAGTCATACGCATTTAATTATAGTGGTGCAAATGTTATGGAAAAATGTATTAATGTTTTTGTAGGATGGCTCCATGCTATTGGTCTAGTGGTAACGCTTGGTTCTCTCTCTCTCAGATTATTTGGAAATATTTTTGCTGGTATCATACTTATAGGTGTTATTAGTTATTTGATGGCAACAGCAACAGGGTCAGTATTTGAGATAGGAAGACTCGCAGTTATACCATTTTGGTTCTTTGAGGTTTTTGTCGCTCTTATACAAGCAATTGTATTTGCCTTCCTTATGATTGCATACTTTAAAGGAGCAGCTGAAAAACACTAAAAGTTAAAATCAGATTTTCTCAGAAATATACTTCTGAGAGAATTCAATTTTCATTTTTATTATTAAACAACTACATTATGGAAACAGAAGGAATGAAAATGCTAGCAATGGCATTAGCTATCGGACTTGGAGCATTTGGTCCTGCTATTGGTATCGGTCTTATCGGTAAAGGAGCACTTGAAGCACTTGGGAGAAACCCAGAAGCAGCAGCTAAAATCCAATCTCTTGCAATTCTTGCAATCGCATTTGCAGAAGCTGTAGCAATCTACGCTCTAGTTATCGCATTTATTATAGGGTTCGTATTATAATTTTTTCTTCTCTGGGATTTTATTTCTGGGGAAGAGGAAATATTTTAAAATTGAAAATAATTACTTATGGCAACACAGGCTAGTGGTGGAGAATGACTCACAAATTTACAATTTGTAACAGTCGAGACATTTATTATACAATTTTTAATACTCCTTGCAGTATTATGGGTTCTTAATAAATACATATTTAGACCATATCTCGCATACTTAGATGAATGGGAGGCAAAACAAGCAAAGGTTCAAGCTGACTACAATAACGCTGAATCTATTCTTGAAGAAAAACAAAAGCAATGAGATGAGATGCTTGAAAAGGCTCGAACAAAGGGTAACTCTGTTATAGAGGAAGCTGAAGCACTTGCAAATAGTAAAAAAGATAAGATTATCGCTGATGCTGAAACTCAAGCTCAGGGTACAGTAATAGCAGCTCAAAAACAAATAGAAAATGAAAGGACTTCTATGCTTTCTGGTGCTAAAGATCATATTCTTAGCGCAGCTTTAAAACTCAACGAAAAAATATTTAAAGACGAAAAAGCCAGCAAAGACTTTATGTCAAAAAATATAGACTCTCTTTAATTCTCCTTTTTTTAGAAAATGAAACAACTTGAAAATATAGATCTTGCCCAGGCAAAAGATATTTTAAAACATCTTCGGTCTTACGCAGATATGAGTAAAAAACTTGGACTTCGTGGACAAGCGCTTTTTATGAAAAATTTTACAAACTCGCAAAGTTTCACAGTAGAGTTTTTTCCAGCACTTGGAGAAGAATCTGCTTGGAGTACAGCCCAGGATATATTTAAAAAGAGTTTTTCACTTTCTCCGAAAAGAGAAGAAATTACATTTATAGAAAATGCTTCTATAAAAGGAGGGATGAAAGTCTACGTAAATGATGATATGGTAGACCTGACTTATAAAAAAGTAGAAAATCTCATGCAAAAATAAATAGGTACCTGAACTTGGTACGGGATCTCTCTATAAAACATTTCTAGGAAGATTCTGAATCAAGTATAGGAAAATAATTTTAATTTAAATTTTTAAATAAAACGCGTATGTCACATGATGTATTACAGTCAATAATCTCAGAAATTGAGACAAAAATCGACTCAACTGATCTCAATCCACAAGTTGAAAACGTTGGAGAGGTATTTTACCTTGGTGATGGAGTTGCAAAAGTTTCGGGCCTCCGAAACGTTTCATATAATGAAGTACTAGAGTTTGACTCTGGAGCTATCGGAGTTGCTCTTAATCTAGAGGATCACTATGTTGGTGTTGTTGTCCTTTCAGGATTTCTCAACATTAAAGAAGGAGAAAAAGTAAAAACATCAGGTAAAACTCTCGAAGTACCAGTAGGACCAGAAATGGTTGGTAGAGTAGTTGATGCTCTCGGAAGACCTATTGATGGACTTGGTGAAATCAAATCTACGGAAATGTATCCAGTAGAGAGACAAGCAGAGTGAGTAATGGCTCGTAAGTCAGTACATCAACCTATGGAGACAGGTCTCAAAGCAATCGACGCTCTCGTACCAATCGGTAGAGGACAAAGAGAGCTTATCATCGGAGATAGACAAACAGGTAAAACTCAAGTAGCTATCGATGCTATCCTCAATCAAAAAGGACAAGGAGTAACATGTGTATACGTTGCTGTTGGTCAAAAAGAAGGGAAAGTTTCAAGAATTGTAGAAGAACTTAGAAAGAGAGGAGCTATGGATTATACAATCGTAGTTTCTGCAGGATCATCAGAACCAGCTGCTATGCAATATCTTGCACCATATGGTGGGTGTGCTATGGCTGAGTATTTCATGTTCAACGGACAACATTCACTTATCGTATATGACGATCTCTCAAAACAAGCTACGGCTTATAGAGAAATGTCACTTCTTCTTCGAAGACCTCCAGGTCGAGAGGCATATCCTGGTGATGTATTCTTCCTCCATTCAAGACTTTTAGAGAGATCAGCAAAGCTTAACGATGAGCTTGGAGCAGGATCTATGACAGCGCTTCCTATTATCGAAACTCAAGCAGGAGATGTTTCAGCATATATCCCTACGAATGTTATCTCGATAACTGATGGACAAATATTCCTAGATTCTAATCTCTTTAATTCTGGTCAAAAACCAGCAATTTCTGTAGGACTTTCAGTATCTCGAGTTTGAGGAGCTGCTCAAATGAAAGCCATGAAGAAAAACTCTGGTACTCTCAAACTTGACCTTGCTCAATACAGAGAACTCGAAGCTTTCTCTCAATTTGCTTCTGATCTAGACGAAGCTACAAGAAACCAACTTGATAGAGGTGCCCGCATGATGGAACTCCTCAAGCAAGGAATCAACGCTCCAGTACCAGCCATCAAACAAGTATGTGCTCTCTACGCAGGTGGTAAAGGATACCTCGATACTATTCCAGTAAACAAAGTACTCAAATTCGAAGAAGATCTCTACGCAGCTCTCGATAAAGAAAAGAAAGTACTTACTGGTCTAGAAAAAGAAAAAAATATCACAGAAGATATCGAAAAAGGACTCATCGCAGTTATCAAAAAAGTAGTAGAACTTAATAAATAAAAGCTCTCAAGCATGTCAAACGCAAAAGAAATACAACGAAAAATTGAAGGATAAAAATAAAAATGTATAATGAAAATGTTATTTTCTAAGAAAATATTATGACAACGATTGAGGTAGAAATACCGAAGGAGCTTGAGAAAACTTTTAAATCAGTAGAGAAGAAAATATCTACACAAGATTTTTTGTTGTGATTACAAGAAGCAGAAGAAGAGTTGTGGGTAGATTATAAATTAGACCAACCTATGCCTATGAAAGAATTTGCAGATATTTTAAGAAAAGATATATATGGTTCCTAAGTGGTTAAAAATTATTCGAAAGTCTCCATATCAAACATGACTTTTAATCACGGTAGAAAAAATTCAAACCTGAGACTTTGCTTGATTAGATATAATTAAGATGAAGGGACTTGTTGGGATATATAGATGTAGAGTAGGAGATATGAGGATTATTTTTGAAGAAAATTTAAAATGAGAATTTGATATTTTAGATATTGGTTGGAGAGGAGATATTTATAAATAAAAATAAATGTCCTGGATAAGACATAAAAAGATTTATAACTGTTATTAAAAAAGTAATAGAACTTAATAAATAAGATTTATTTTTGAATTCCTTGAATTAAGTGAGAGAATAAATACTGAATAGACCCTTTATTAAAAAAAATAAACCATGTCAAACGCAAAAGAGATACAACGTAAAATTGGAAGTATTAAAAACACTTCCAAGATTACAAAGGCTATGGAGCTCATCTCAACAGTAAAGATGAAGAAAGCTCAGGATTTAGCGCTCGCAAAAAAAGACTTCGTACTTGAGATGCTGAGAGTATTTACAAGAATCGAAGAATTCCTTAAAGATTTTATCTATTTTAGAAGAGTGGATAGCAAGAAAACACTTGCTGTCGTTATTACTTCTAATAAAGGTCTTTGTGGTGGGTATAATGTAAATGTACTAAAAAAAGTAAATGAATATGCTGTGGAAAATTCTGATGAAGATATAGAATATATCACTCTTGGTAAGAAAGCAGCAGCATTTGTTGCTCGTACTGGAAATACTCTTGCAGCTGATTTCTCTCCAGAATTCACTGATAATATTGACCCAAGATTTATCAAAACAGTAACTCAGCTTATCTATGATAAGTACCTCACAGGTGATTACGGAAAGGTGGTAGTATTTTATAACTACTATGTGAATTCTATTAAACAGGTTCCTGTAGCAAGAGAATTTCTTCCTATTGATGATGCTGCCGTTAAAAAATATCTTGAGGATATTATTGATGATAAGGATGCTCTCACTGAAATCGCTCATGATGTAACTGATTATATCATCGAGCCATCTATGGAAGCAATTGCTATGGACGTTATTCCTATGATTCTTGATATGATGTTTTACGATATTGTACTTGAAGCAAAGGCATCTGAGCACTCTGCTCGTATGGTAGCTATGAAGGCTGCAAAAGATAACTCGAAGAAAATTGCAGATATGCTCACGCTCCAATATAATAAAGCACGTCAGTGAATGATTACAAGAGAAGTATCTGAAATTGTAGCAGGGGTTGAGTCACTTAAAGACGCGTAGGGTACGAATATTTTCGTACCGGAATGAAAATATTCATTCCCTACAAGATGCATAACTTTACAAAAACAAAAGTTAGAATATAGTATAAGAGTTTAATTTTTTACTTTTTTCTTATGAAAGACTTACCAGTAGTAGCAAAAGCAGTAATTAATATAGTGTTATATATACTATATGTTGTCCTAGCGTGGGTAGTATTCTCATTTATATTTCCTCTCGTTATGCAGGTTTTTGGTCAAGAGATTATAAATCCAGCAGCAAACATGGCTCTATTTGATAAAATTGCAATTTTTATAGCAATACTTGTACTGCTTATATCACTTATACTGAGAAAATACTTCTATATATGTGGTCAAAATGAAGAAACAGTAGTATATAGAGAAAGCTATACTGCTAAAAAAAAACCAGTAAATAAGAAAAAAACTACAAAAACAGTAAAAATAGAGGAAGAAGATGATGATGAAGAAATTAAAATATACGTAGAAAAAGAGATTAAATAATCTCGGGATTTGTACAAATCCTCAAGTAAAAGAAGTATTTCTTTTGTTTGAACGTTTGAACAAAGCAGTGTACATAGGAAACTAGAGTTCCTATCAGTATGGTGGACGATAGGCACAATAAAGCCTCCAGCTCATACTACATAACATTCTTTCACAAAAACAAAGTAAACTTTAAATTTTAAACTAATTTTCAGATATGAAAAACGGTGTTATAACTAAAATCATCGGTGTAGTAATCGATGTACGATTTAATGCAGGTGAAGTTCCTGCTATATATGATGCAATAGAAGTACAAGGGCACAGTGAAAAACTTACTCTTGAAGTACAACAACAACTTGGTGATGGTGTCGTAAGAACTATTGCGATGGGTGCTGTTGACGGACTAAAGAGAGGACTTGAAGTATCAGCTACAGGTGCTCCTATCTCAGTTCCAGTTGGTGAAGGTGTACTCGGTCGTATGTTTAATGTACTTGGTGACCCTATTGATGGAATGGATAAACCAAAAACAAAACACAATGATCCTATTCATAGAGCAGCTCCAAAATTTGCTGACTTATCAAATAAAGCTGAGGTATTTGAAACTGGTATTAAAGTAGTTGATCTTATTGCTCCTATGCTTAAAGGGGGGAAAGTTGGTCTTTTCGGTGGTGCTGGTGTAGGTAAGACGGTTATCATGCAAGAACTTATTCATAATATAGCATCTGAGCATGGTGGATTCTCTGTAGTTGCTGGAGTTGGTGAGCGTACTCGTGAGGGTAATGATCTTTTCCACGAGATGACTGAGTCAGGAGTTATCGACAAAACTGCCATGGTATTTGGACAGATGAACGAAGCTCCAGGACCAAGAGCGAGAGTTGCTCTTACTGGTCTTACAATGGCTGAACATTTCCGTGATAGAGAGAAAAAAGATGTACTTCTCTTCGTAGATAATATCTTTAGATTTACACAAGCAGGTTCTGAGATTTCAGCTCTCCTTGGTCGTATCCCTTCAGCAGTTGGGTACCAACCTACTCTTGCTACAGATATGGGTGCTCTTCAAGAGAGAATTACTTCTACAAAAGATGGATCAATTACTTCAGTACAAGCAGTATACGTACCTGCTGATGATCTGACAGATCCAGCTCCTGCTACGACGTTTACTCATTTAGATTCTACAGTAGTACTTAACAGAGCGATTGCAGAGCTTGGTATCTACCCAGCAGTTGATCCTCTAGATTCTGCTTCTACAGTACTTGACCCAACTATCGTTGGTGAAGAGCATTATAACGTAGCTAGAGCAGTACAACAAATCCTTCAAAAATATAAAGAACTTCAAGATATCATTGCCATTCTTGGTATGGATGAGCTATCTGAAGAAGACAAAAAAACAGTAGCAAGAGCGAGAAGAATACAAAAATTCCTTTCTCAACCTTTCTTCGTAGCTGAGCAGTTTACTGGTACTCCTGGAGTATATGCTAAACTCTCTGATACAGTTTCTGGGTTTAGAAAAATTATAGACGGTGATATGGATGAAGTTCCAGAAGGATTCTTTATGTATAAAGCTAGTATTGAAGACGTTATCGCAGCATTTGAAGCATCTAAGAAATAAAAAACTATGAAAATAAAAATATTATCATTTTCTGGAGAAAATTTTGTTCATGATGACGTAATATCTCTTACAGTAATGACTAAATCAGGTGAAGTGACTATCTTAGATAGCCACGCTCCAATGATAGTTTCTATAGAGCCGTGTGTTCTCTATATTAGATACAATGATGAGAATAATATTGTTCAAAGAGAGGATTTCGCGATCTGATCAGGGGTAGTTGAGGTCAATAACTCTCAAGTGAAAGTTATGGCTGATATGCTTATCGATGTAGAAGAAGTAGATCTCGATCAAGCTGAAATGGCTAAAAAGAGAGCCCTAGAACTCATGGATCAGTATAAACATGCAAAAGATAGAGTAGATATGGAAAAGTTTATAGAAGCAGAGGATATGCTCCTCAAATCTATAGCTCAACTGAAGCTCTATGATTTAAGGAAATAGAAACCCCTAAAAAACCTCACAATAAAGTGGGGTGTTTTTTTATTTGCATTTGTTTATTTTATATTTATAGTATAAATACTTTATTTGTAAATACCTATAAATTTATGAAAAAAATAGCT
>JAJOLH010000013.1 GCA_021129415.1 Candidatus Altimarinota bacterium
TCTCCATTATGCCAGTATATTAGGTTGTTAATACCTGTCAACTGGGCAAGACCCTTACTTATTATTTGAAAAATTTTTCTATCATCTCTGCTGTAATTTCAATAGCATATGAAGTATTACTTTTTGAAATATCATATGCTGTATTGATTCAAATGACTTTTCAATCGTTTCAAATAAGAGGACTTCAGCTATCTCCAGAATATAATGTTATATCAGTTTGCAGTAGCCACTCCTGAGTGTAGTTATTTTCATTTATCTCTTCTCCTAGATTCACAATATTTCCATGCCTTGTATTTTGAGTCAGTGGGTTTCAGACGGTTAATATGGGATCTCATATGTGTATAATATTTTCTTCTCCTTGTATATCTAATGGACGAACCTTAGTAGAATCTGTATCTATTTGTAAGAGGGCAATATCTTTTTGCTTATCAATATATACTATTTGGCTTAAATATTCTGAACCATCAGGTAGAATCACCGTATATTTTGCATTTTCCTTATTAATTACATGCTTATTGGTAATTATGAGACCATCATCACTCACAAAAAAGCCTTTTCATTGACCGCTTTTTACCTCTATTTGTCAGACAATATTTTCAAAGAAATTATATGGATCAGATCTGTAAATATCCATTTTTGATTCCTCAATAATACTTACAATACTTAAAGATATATCTTCTCACCATACGGTTTCAAGAGAAGATGTCTCTGATTTAGTATTCGTAAAAGATCCTTGAATATACACTCATAGTCATATAAGAAAACAGATGCTTGCTAGGGAAATGAGAAGTTTTTTTAACATGCCGTTAAGAATAATATTTAGTGAAGTCTTTGATGCTTTTTACTTCTAGAATCTTTATTTTAGTGTCTTTAATAGATCATGCGCAATCTGGTATATATATTTCTGTAAATCACATTTTAATAGCCTCTTTTACTCTTCGCTCTAAAAACATAACTTTCTTTATTTTTCCTGTAAGCGATATTTCTCCTATATAGATAGTCTTTTTAGAAAGCGCTTTCCCGAGTTTTGACGAGATGATACTTGCAGCTACTGCGAGATCGAGTCCAGGCTCAGAAAAAGAGAGTCCTCTAGAAATATTTGCATATACATCATAGTTTTCAAGTTTTACAGGGGTATATTTCCCAAGTACAGCTATGATGAGATCGAGCTTTGAGGTGTTGATTCATCTACTCGAGCGTTTTGGGTAGCCAAACTTTGAGTAGGTAGTGAGTGCCTCTGTTTCTATTACTAGGGGACGTGTTCACTCCATAGTGACTGAGAGCGCGCTCCCTATAGTATCTACCTCGTCAGATATAAATTCGAGACCTGGATTTGGGATATCTATGAGCCCAGTATCTCACATCTTATAAAGTCAGATTTCACTACTAGATCAAAACCTGTTTTTGAGACTTCGTAGAATCCTGAGCTTATCAAACTTATCTCATTCAAAAAATAAAACAGTATCCACCATATGCTCAAGAGTCTTTGGTCCTGCGAGGGAACCATCCTTTGTGACGTGACCTATGATAATAAATGTGATGTTATTTTGTTTTCCGTATTCTACTATTTTCTCTGTGATATACCTCACTTGCCCAATACTTCCTGCTGTCCCATTTACTTCGTTACTGTACATTACAGAGATAGAATCCAAAATTACTATCTTACTCTTATTTTTCTCTAAAGTCGCGATGATATTCTCGAGGTTATTCTCAGTGAGGAGTCCAATATTTTTTCACTCTACTCAGAGTCGCTTAGCTCTACCTGAGATTTGCGTGAGAGTTTCCTCTCCAGAGATATATACGATATCTTCAGATATCCATCAACCTAATTGCAGAGAGAGAGTTGATTTACCAATCCCAGGTTCACCTGAGAGGAGCACTATACTTCATTGCACCAGTCATCCTCAAAGTACGGTATTAAACTCTCCTGATTTCGTTTCTATTTTGATATTATTTGTCTCTTTGTTTATGTTAGAAATATTTCATAGAGTCTGAGCTTCTCCACTCGCTCATTTAACTCCTTTGGATTTAGATTTTTTAAATTCTTTGAGAGTATTCCAAGCCTTACAATAATCACACTGACCTTTCCAAGTGAGTGATTCATTTCCACAATCCGTACAATTAAACATAAAAAACATAATTGGATATATATTGTATGTATTTTAGGGATTAAATATTATTTGTAAAAAAGATATTCGTGTTTATAGTTCATTGACAAGATGCTATAAATAATTATTAAATATCTCTAGGAAAGGACGTTTACAAGTTTCTTGTGGCTGAAGAAGAATTGAAAATAGTTGGTAGTCAATTTGAAGCAGCTTTGTTAAAATATTCTTCTACTCTTGAAAAAAAATAAAACTGAATATAATTGCGGTGCAGTATTTGCCTGGATGGTGGAATGGTAGACACGAGGGATTCAAAATCCCTTTCCTTCGGGAGTGAGGGTTCGAGCCCCTCTCCAGGTACCAAATATATTGCTAAAAAAACTCTTTCGTAGGAAAGAGTTTTTTTGTGCTATAAAAATTAGCTTTGTCACTATCTGTTTAATGATTACCATATCTCAACTATAAACTACTTTTAAAAATTGTACATTTTTTTGAAAAAATATAGTAAATAGGGTATAATTTAATAAATATTTTTAATAGTACAAATGGTTGATTGAGGTGTTAATATTGAAAGTACAAAAGAATGAATTTATTCTTTTCAGGACTTTAAAGACTGGTTTAATGATGCTCCTCATCAGAGGACTGTAGCTTGGTGAAAAATTGATGCCCTAAGAGAAAGATTAGAAAGATCTAGTGAAAGCAATAGTGATCCAATTGTGTTTTTACATGACTTATATTTTGATAAAACTTTTTCAATAAGAAAAATACTTAATCATGAATTAGTTGATAAGTTATATTCTCCTAAGTGATTACAACAATTATTTGTAAATAGTTTTTGATGGAATTTAAGAAAAAAAACAGATAGAACACCTGAACATGCTTTGGTGATTGATGCTAAAATTCAAGCAGGAGTAAGTAAATTTGAATCTCAAATTGCTGATTTGATTGATGGAAGGTGAAAAACAAGAATATTTAAAATGTCAGAATTTGAAAACAAAGACTATAAAATAGGAAAAGCTCTTTATGTATTGAAGACTCTTTGATGAATAGATAAAAGTATGCTTTTACGAATATCGGCTGAATGATTATTATGAGCAAGGGTATTAGCTAATGCTCTAAATAAACAATCAAGAAATATACTTGATAATTTTCCTGAGATTAATATATCATATGATGATATAGAGTTGAAACCACAATCAATAGAAAAATGGATTGCTTACAAAGAGAATATTCAATCTAAATAATCTCTCGCTAAAACATACTTTCTCGGTATAATCTAGTATAATTAATATACACTAGATTATTTATGTCAGAAAAACCAAGAAAAAACTTTAAAAATAAACAAAAAAAGTCTGAAAATAAGACTTTTTATAAATCAACTTCAAAAAAAGATACTACAAGAAATAAATCTGGAAAGATCGTAAAGAAGCGAAACCCAGAAAATGAGCTCGTTGGTATTTATAAACAAGGACAATGACCATTTGGTTTTGTTGATACCTTTAACGAAGAAACCTGAGAAAAGAAATGATACTTTACCCATGAGTCTAAAAAATGAGACGCTTTTGAGTGAGATGAAGTAGCTTTCGAAGTTCAGCATTTTAGATGAAAAGAAGAAGCCCTCATAACAAAAGTCCTCAAGCGATCAGAGCATCTGGTAGTTGGAACTCTCAAAGTAGGGAAGACTTACGCATTTGTAGTATCTAAAAACCCACTCATCAAGACCGATATATTTATCCCTGGAAAGCACATTGGATGACACAGCGACGGTTCACAAGTAGCAGTACAGATAATAAAGTGGGAGTCTAAAAATCCAGAAGGGAGAATAGTTGAATCTCTATGAAACTTACCTAAGGGGAGAGAAGAGATTTATAAAATAGCCTTTGAAATGTGAGCTCGAAAGAGTTTTTCTCCAGCAGTGATGGATGAGACAAAGGAGCTCAACGACTATATCTCGCAGTCCGATTTAAAATATAGAAACGATTGTAGAGACCTACTCACATATACTATCGACGGGGCCGAGAGCAAGGATCTCGATGATGCTATTAGTTTAGAAAAAACCGATTCTGGATATATTCTCTATGTGCATATTGCTGACGTATCTCACTATGTGCGAGAGGATACTCCTCTAGACAGAGAAGCTCGAAAGCGTGGAACAAGTATTTACCTCGCAGATCAGGTAATTCCGATGCTTCCAAAAGAAATTTCAAATGGACTGTGCAGTCTGCATCCAGGAGAGGATAAGCTCACACTTACATGCGAAATGCATATTTCTAAATCGTGAATTGTGACAAAAAGCGAAGTATACAACTCTGTGATTATCTCAGACTATAGACTGACGTATCAAGAAATAGACGAATTTGTTTCATGAGATATTAAGTCATGAGATGATTTATTATTCTGAGAAAAAGTATCTGAGTATTTATCAGAAAATATCCAAGATTTAAAATCTCTCACAGATGTATTATCTAAAAATACAGAAAACAGAGGTTCACTTGATTTCGATTTTCCAGAAACAAAAATTATTTTAGATGACCAGGGAAATCCAACTGAATACAAAAAATCTATCAGATACGATTCGTATAAAATCATAGAGGAGTGTATGGTACTAGCAAATGAGTCAGTCTCGAAACAATTTCAAAAACATCCATTTTTATACAGAGTGCATGAAGATCCAGATGGAGAGGATGTAGAAAAATTTACAAAGATGCTTGAAACAGTAATCCCAGGAACGGAGATTCCAGAGGATTTTCCAGGTATTCTCGCTTTATTACAATCAAGTGAGCAACTTCAGTATCTACAAAAACTTCTTCTCAGGAGTCTTTCAAAAGCTCGTTATAGTGAGAAAAACCTTGGGCATTTTGGTCTCGCTCTCAAGTTTTACTCACACTTCACTTCTCCAATCAGACGATATCCAGACCTACAAATACACAGAATTATCAAAGAAATCTGTAAATGAAAATTTAGCTCAGAGAGAAGGGGGTATTACAATGAAATACTTCCAAAAGTAGCGAGAAGATCAAGCGACACAGCTGATAGATCAGAGAAAATGGAGTATAAAGTCCGGGATATGCTCGCGTGTAAATATATGTCCGATAAAATAGGGAAGCAATTTACGGCAAATATATCAGGGATGATAGAAAAGGGATTCTTTGTAGAGCTTCCAGACACGATAGAGTGATTCGTAGACTATGGCATGACGGGACTTACATATAATCCAGAGCGTATGCTCCTAGAGGATGCAACATGAAAAGAACTTCACTTTGGGAGCGAAGTTCAGGTTATTCTTATCGATATTGATACAAGTAGAATGAGACTTGAGTTTGAACTAGTTTAATCCAGAGTGTCTAACGAATCCATATAGTCATCGTAAATCTGTTAAGGAGACAGTTCAAAATCCCCTTCAAACATGATAAACAGTTTCTAAGTCTTCATTTATACCAACTTTAACAGTCATGTCATAGCTTCAATCTGACCCCATAATAATATGCGCGGAGTCTGAAGCAATCATTTGATACATTATTGGAAAACGTGAATTATAATTATTTAATGTTATCTTCAGGTTTTTTCATTATAATCATGTTAGTTTCTAAAATAGTAGAAAGTAAGTTTCGTTACATATCTCTTTAAATAATAAGTAATCTTTATGAATAATATACAACTTGATGCATTTGAAAATGCAAAAACTCAACTTGAATGAGCATATGCGCTTTATAATAAAGACTCCTCAGATACAAATGAATTAAGTATTTTATCAGTTCCTAAAAGAATACTAGAGATACAAATTCCAGTGAAAATGGATGATGGAACTGTGAAAATGTTTCAAGGTTTTAGATCTCAGCATAATGATTCGAGAGGTCCATTTAAGTGAGGGATTAGATTTCATCAGGATGTAAATCGCTCAGAGGTAAAAGCTCTTTCTATGTGGATGAGTTTTAAGTGCGCTGTTATAGATATACCTCTTGGAGGAGGGAAAGGGGGAATAATAGTTAATCCAAAAGAGTTATCTCTCTGAGAGTTAGAAAGACTTTCAAGGGGATATGTGAGACAACTCTATAAATACATTGGACCAGGAAAAGACGTACCAGCCCCAGATGTGAATACCACTCCACAAATCATGGCATGGATGATGGATGAATACTCTCTCTTGGTAGGGAAATACTCTCCATGAAGTTTCACAGGGAAACCTCTCTCAAGCGGATGATCAAAATGAAGATGAGCAGCAACAGCACAATGAGGTGTATATGTATTACAGAAAATACTAGAGCTGAGAGGAGAGGGTATTGAGTGAAAAAGGATATGTCTACAATGAGCAGGAAACGCTGGATTGACTATGGCTCAGTTACTCATAGATTTAGGAGCAAAAATAATAGGAATCTCTGACTCAAAATGAGGAATATATAATGAATCTGGTTTAGATATAGCTCAAATTTCTAAAATCAAGAAGAGCAGATGAAGTATTATAGAGTACACAGATGCGACTCAGTTATGAGAAAAAGAAATATTAGAGAAACCTTGTGACATTCTAATTCCAGCTGCACTTGAAAATCAAATTACTAGTGAAAATGCTGATAGAATACACACAAAACTAATCCTCGAGCTTGCAAACGGACCTATTACTCCAGGTGCAGATAAAATACTCGAGGATAAAAATATTACAGTCATCCCAGATATTCTTGCTAATGCAGGTGGAGTTATGGTAAGTTATTTCGAGCAAGTGCAAAATGATATGAATTTTTATTGGGAAGAAGAAGAAATTGACGAAAAACTCAATAAACAAATCACTCATGCTGCAGCTAGCGTCCATGAAATATCACAAGAGTACTCTAGCAGCCTTAGATCTGCAGCCTATATTATAGCAATGAAACGTATATTCAGTGCAATGAAAGATAGGGGAGAAGTGTAATTTCAGTTTTTAATATTATTTCTTATAATGCCCTAAATTTATTAGGGTATTTTTTAATCACGATTATAAAATTAATTATTCAAAAAGTCCTCTTGTTTCTATCTTTGTGAATGATGTTCTCATCAGTTTTGGAAACAATGTTTTATTAAAATTATGAAAATAGATATATTCTTTAGGAAGATTTAAGACTTAGTTATATAATACTTTACATATTTGTAAGGTATTATTTTTGTTATGAAATATTTCTCTGGACTCAAAACTTCTGAGCGAATCTCGCTGAGTTTTTCTCTGTTTGGTTTTTTCTCATTATTACTATTTTTGGTGCTGATAAATGTAACGTATTTCTTTATCTGGCATGCTGATCAAAAAGAGATGAGTTTCTCGAGTATGAATGTGATTTACAAATCCTATCTTGATAGTGAATGAGATAGTGAGGATATACAGGGTTTAAAAGATTATCTATTGGCAAAAGATACTATTATTATTCCAGAAATATGAGAACTTATTTGTTCTCCAGGAGTTTCAAAAAAGATTCATGAAGATCCAAATCTCATAAAAGATAAATATATATACAGAGACGGTGATACAATATATTTTATCTATTCAAAATACTTTGAATGAGTAGGTGATGTAAAAGTATTTTTTGATACAACGCAGTATATTAAATCTCAACTAATTATAATAAAAACATGATTAGTATTTATATTCCTAGTATTTATATTGCAGTTTTTTACTGGGAGATATATCTCATGAAGACTCTTAAGAGACCTAAAAAATATTTCAGATAGTGTAAAGGTAATAGATATAAATTCTCATAAAAAGCATATTGTTTGCAAGCAGATGCCAGAGGATGACGAAATTCGAGTCTTAGCTAACGCACTTAATCAGTCATATGATATGATAGATGACCAAACATGAAAATTAAAACAATTTTTAACAGATGTTTCTCACGAATTTAAAACCCCACTTATGGGAATGAGTAGCGAGCTTGATGTTTTAGAAAAGAAAGAAGAAAAAGGAGTACTAAAAGAGAGTGATGTTCATAGCTTTTTTGTTCATGCTAGAAATAACATATCTAAGCTTAATGGGCTTCTTGAAACCTTATTCTTTATTTCAAGAATAGAAGAAAAATCCAGTTGTCTTGTTAAAAAAGATTTAAAGATAAAAAAATACATTGAAAAAAAACTCACAGAAATTTCAGTAAGCTACCCATATAAAAATATTTCTTATGAGTTAAATATTGATCAGAAGCTCACTTACAATGTAGAGGAAAATACTTTTTCTATCCTTCTTGATAATCTTATTTCTAACTCTATTAAGTTTTCTCCTAAAAATGTGGAGCTAATAATCTTTGCAGATGAAGGTATGTTCAGCTTGCAAGATAACTGACCATGAATAAAACTAAAAGACAAAAAGAAAATCTGGGATAAGTTTTATAGGTCAGACACAAAAATAGAATGATTTTGAGTTTGATTATATCTCGTAAAGAGAATCATAGATATTTATGATTGGTCTATATCTCTAGAATCGAAGAAATGAAAAGGTGCTAAGTTTATTGTAAAATTATAATATAAAAATATGACAAAAATATTACTTATAGAGGATAATAGAGATATATCTCGAAATATAAAAGAATATTTAGAGCTTGAATGATACGATGTAACTCAAGCTTTTGATGGTGAGCTGTGAATAGAAAAAGCAACAAAAGATGACTTTGCATTAATACTTTTAGATCTCATGCTGCCAGAAGTTGATGGTATCTCTATAGCGAGAAGAGTGGTGGCAAAAAAATGAACTCCTATCATTATGATTACTGCTAGAGAGAGTGTCTGAGATCGACTTTTAGGTTTTGAAACCTGAGCTGTTGATTATTTAGTTAAGCCCTTTGACTTGAGAGAGCTTCATGCAAGAGTTATGGTGCATCTGCAAAACAGTTCTAGTAATTCTTCTGCAGCGGGTAGAAATAATGACGAAATAACTTTGTGAGAGGTATGTATAAACCTAAAAAAGCATGAATTTAATGTATCAGGAAAAGATGTTCATCTCACTCAAAAGGAGTTTCTCATTGTAGAAAAACTAATATCTCTGAGAGATCAGGTTGTTTCAAGGACAGATATTATAGAGTACTTATGGGGTTGAGATAGTTTATTTGATGGAGACAATAAACTTGATGTGTATATATCAAGTATCAGATCTAAGCTTTGAAAGAAAATCATTAAAACTGTGAAATGAGTTGGATATATGTTGTGAGAATAGTTTTTTCATATATACTTTCTGTAATAATTACTAAACTTAAATTATGAAATATATCTCTATCCTACTTGTAAGTATATTTATACTTTCTTCTTGTAATACATCTGAAAAAACTATAAACACTGATGATGTTAAAATAAATCTAGGTGACGTATCTGTTTCTACTGAAAAAGAAGAAATGAAAAAACCTCTAATAGAAAAATATAACATAGTTGATGTAACTGATGGAAAAGAAGTTAGGTGAGTTACGACATCTGATACAAAATGATATGGTAAAGCTGCTTTTTCTGGAGAGACTTATTCTCTAGCGGTATTATTTGAAAACTTACCTGAACCTCAAAACGGAGATTTTTACGAATGATGGCTCGTACAAAAAGAACCTTTTAAATTTATATCTACAGGAGAAATTGAAAACAAAGACGGAATGGATGTAAATATTTTTACAAGTAAGACTGACTATAGTAGTTATGACTTTTATGTCCTCACACTCGAACCAGATGATTGAAATCCAGCCCCAGCTGATCATATAATAGAATGAACTCTTGAATTCTAATATCCTAATAAAAAACTTAAGTTTCTCTTAAGTTTTTTTTGTATCATGAGTATGTTTATTTTTAATACGAACATATGAAAAAAGTTATTATGTTATCGAGCGCTATGCTCATGGTTCTTCTTTTAGCTTCTTGCGATTTAGTAAAGTCTTCTGAAACTAGTCAGGCTGTTCCTACTTCTCAAAGTGAATCGAGTGTCGCTGTGGATGAGTCAATGGAAAAAACAGTTGATGACATAGTAGGTCAATTAGCAGCTGATGCAATGATGGATAAAGATGAAGGTTCTATGGATAAAATGGAAGAAGATAAGATGATGGAAGAGGAGGTAATGATGGATAAATGAGATGAATCAATGGAAAAAGAAGAAGTAATGACTAAAGAATTAGCAGGAAGTTACAGTGATTATGATGCAAGCATGTTAGGAAAAACTGAAAACACAGTAATATTTTTCCACGCACCATGGTGTCCAAGTTGTAGAGCTGCAGATTCAGGTATCTCTGGAGGAGAAGTCCCAGAAGGACTCACTATCCTAAAAGCTGATTTTGATAGCGAAACTGACCTTAGAAAAAAATACTCAGTCGTAGGACTACATACATTTGTCCAAGTTGATGCTGATGGAAACGAAGTTAAAAAATGGCTTGGTGGAAATAGTGTTGCAGAGGTAGTTGAAAGATTACAATAATATCTGAATGATTATTCAAAAAGTAAAAAGCTTTTTCGTTAAAGAAAAAGCTTTTTACTTTTAAGCTTCTCTTAAGTAT
>JAJOLH010000011.1 GCA_021129415.1 Candidatus Altimarinota bacterium
TTTTCGATTATTTAGAAAATGCAGCTTCTAGTGTTTGAGATGGAGAGATTCGTCTTGCCGACGCATTTATCGATATGCAAAAACATAGAGATATTTATTGACTTGAAGTTAAGGGAATAAGATATGATACAGGATCAAAAACAGGCTATCTCAAGGCTTCTATTGCCTACGCTCTTAAGCATGATGATCTGAGAGATGAGGTACTAGATTTTATTAAAACATTATAAAATGATTTCATTTGATAGTTGAAATACAAGTATTCCAAAAATTTCAAGAGAAAAATCACGAAAAATAGTAAAAGATCTTTTACTTAAAAGAGACGAATTGTGATTTATTGATGTGGACCAGACTATAGATATATGAGATAATTCGAGTGACCTATTTAAGCAAGAGTTTTGAGATCTAGATGTATTTTCTAAAGCGTTCTATGAGTAAATTGAAAATTGTTACAATTTGAGGTTGAAACGGGCAATCAAATTTGCTCGATGCCCTATATAGATATGGGGAAGAGGCATACGAGATATCTTCAATAGTTTCTATGAGTGATGACGGAAGGACTACATGAGAGCTCATGAAAAAATTTCAAGATGAATTGTGACTCCATCTTCCACCTCCAGGTGATTTGCGTAGATGTCTTTTTATGATGTCTTCATCTCCACTCAGAGATGAATTTCAGCAGTATTTAGAGACGGTTATAGAGCGCGATATACAAATATTTAAACTGACTATCTGAGAGTATTTTACGCTTGTTTGAGCAGATGATAATTTTTTAAAACGTATTCATGAAACAGAAAAAAATATTCTTGATTTTAAACTCCCTCTAAATTCAAGTATTAAGTGACATAAAGTAGGGAACATCCTTATGGCAAATCTGTATTATAATCTGGATAAAGATTATAATTCTATGCTCAGCGTGATGCATAAGCTCTTAGACGTTAAGGCTAATATAATTCCAGTCACGACTAAAAAAGCTTATATAAAAGCAATACTTGGTAACTGAGAAGTTATTGAGTCTCAAGACAGAATTTCAAATGTTGCTTCATATACTTCGGGGATAGCAGATCTAAGGCTTATGGAAGACTCAAAAAATGCATATCAACATAGAGATGTTTTTAAAGTTATTAAAAAAGCTGATTATATTATTATCTCACCAGGAGATTTATTTACCTCTACGATATCAAATTTTGTAGTTTGATGAGTCAGTGAAGTTATTAAAAAATCTGACGCAAAAATCATATATATATGAAATAGTACTAATAAGTGAGGAGAAACACAGTGACTTACATGCCTTGATTTTGTGAATACAATTGAGAGGTTTTTAGGTCGAAGAATAGATGTCTACCTCTGCAATAATAAAAAACTTGATCTATCAAAAACAGATAGAGAAAGATTTCAAAGTAATGTTTCTGTAAAATGAGGTGATTTTCTATATCTTAGTGATGGAGAAAAGTCTGAGCTTGAGAGGAGAAATATACGCTTCCTAGAAGCTGATTTACTTGATAGAGAGAGTTTTTATAAACATGATAAAAAATCCTTAGTGCATGAGTTAAAAAAGCTATTAACTTAACTTATATATTTTTGAATCCTTCATATTCAGACTTTCAGCTCAGAATCAAATATATATGATATGGAGTGAGGAGAATTCATTTTCCAAGTCCATAAAGAAACAAGATTATAGCTTCACTACTATCAAACACACCTACTCAAAAACCTATAACTTGATCTCAAAAATTCTGAGGGTCATATGCCTTTTGGAGTATATTTTTAGGAAGTAGTTTCTTTGATGATTTGTATTCATGTGTGTCAGGGGAATAAACTTTAGTATCGATTGAATTCTTTAGTGAATCGATTTCCTGCTTTGAGAGGAGTTCGATTTTTGATTTGGCTCACTTAATTGCTGAACTGAGATCTCATATATCTATACTATCGTTATCTCAAATACCCGACCTTAAATCATCTAAATCTCAAAGAGTAGATGAAGAAATAAGCTTTTTTACTTCAGAAATATCAATTCCAAATTCCTCTGCGATTTGGGCTGCAAGTGTTTGTAGTAGGTGAGAAGTTTCTGCTTTTAATTTTTGGGATTCAAAAAAATCTAATTTCTTTCTTTCTTCTTGTTTTTCTTGTTTTTCTCGGGCTCTGTTGTCGTTATCTCGCTGCTCAATACCCATAATTTGAGGATTAGTTGTTAGATAATTTTTCTATTTCTTCTCCAGCGTTTTTAGCAAACTCACTCTCTGGAGAGAGGGTAACTATTTTTTTAAAATAAATCAGGGCTTCTCATTTATTTCATCTAGCAAGAGCATTATATCAAAAATTTATCAAAACAAAAGGATCCTCTCAGTCTAACTCATATCACTCCTGCAAAATAGATCGGCCCAGTTCAAGTTCTCATTGTTCAGTGAGAATCCATCACTTATAGGTATGAAATACGGGAGTATCTGTAGTAAATAATGATATTCCTTTTTCTGACCATTCTAGAGCTTGCTCATATTTATCATGGATTATGTGATAATATATTCAGAGAGATAAATCATTTTGTGTAAAGTCTCCTGTTTTGATGAGAGCATCGAAACTATCAAGCATGCTATCATCATTTTTCAGGAGATAAAAATTATGTATGAGTTTTCTATGTATATCTGACTGATTGCTGTATCATAGGTCCATAGCTTTAGTCAAATATATATTTGCTAGAACATATTCTCTCAGTTTACTATTTACAACTCATAGGAGGTATGCAACTCAAGGATCCTCATCATCGATTTCATAATACGTCAGTAAAGTAGTTCTTGCTTGTTCGTATTCTCATAGTTCATAATAACTTTGAGCAACGATTTTAAGTATAGGTTTATAATTTATCTTGGATTCTAGAAGTTTTTCTCACATATGCGCTGAGAGGTTATAGAAACCATTCGTATACCACGCTCCGATTATATATGCGTCTTTTAGATATACATCATCTACCTGAAAATTTTGATAGTTTACAATTGCGCTTTTAACTCGATCTAGTTTTACATACTCAATTTTAGGGTTGATGGATCCAGTTCATGAGTCGTTTTCTGACGATTCTGCAGGCCAAAAATAGTTTCAGAAGTCTTTTTTACAGAGGTGGAAGTCATCGATACACATGAGAGAATTCTTATAATAAAATTCTTCTTGAGAAGAAAATCATAAATCTGAAAGCTGTTTTTTAGTATCTAACACAGAATCATTATTATCAAGCTTAGTTGTAAGCATGAGTGAGAGCATAATTCTATCTTGCAAATTCTTTGAAGGATCTGCAATTTTTGAATAATAATTATAGGCCCCTTGAAATTTCTTCATCTCAAAATATGTATCACCCAATTTTTGTATAATAAGAGAATCGTTAGGATTGAGCTTATAAAAATCTAGGTATTTTTTGAGAGCAAGAGGGAGTTGCCCATCTCGGTAATAACTATCTCACTCTATGATAAGTCACTTGAGTGCTAAGCGCTTACGGATTGTTTCTATTTTTTGTCTTACAATATCTTTGTTAGTAGCTTCTTGAGGTAATTCTTTTACAACAGAATCTTCTTGATCTATTGTAACTAAGTCACTTCCTGATGATGAGACTGGAGTTAATTCATCTATTTTATTCTCAATTTTTGGCAAAAGAACAAAAGTGACACTCCACATAAGACCAATAAGTAAGGCAAGAAAAATAAGTATTTTTTTCATATATTTTTTATTTAAAATATTCTAGATATAGTTGTTTATAAGATAACTATAGATTCTCTCTTAGGAAATGCAATAATATATTTTAACGCAGACTCGACATTGTATAGAAAAATAGCATCAAATACTATTGCTCAGATTGCATCAAAAGCTATTACAGCTTTTATTTCTATCTTTTTAATCGGAATACTTACAAAGTATCTTCCTATAGAGATGTACGGTAATTATAATAAAATATATAGTTATTTGGGGATTTTTGCTTTTTTAGCTGATCTGGGTTTATACACCATTACGATTAGAGAGATATCAAGAAAGCCAAAGGATATACAAAGAATTGTTTGAAATGTTTTAACGCTCAGAGCATGACTAGGCTTATTGGTCTGGATACTGGCCTTTATGATAGCATTGGGACTACCAGGTTATCACGATAGTCTCACGCTCATTGCTATATTTATTGTATGATGATTTACCTTGGTAAGTCTCATAAACTCATCTCTCTTGGCTCTTATGCAGTCTCAGATGAAGATGGAATTTTCACTTATTTCCGTTGTGAGCTGAAAACTCGTAAACATAGGGCTTATTTGTATATTCTTACTCTTAGTGTTTACAGACGTCACGCAAACTCCTCAGGCCTTTATTTGAGTATTTATAGCTGGATTTGCAGGAATAGTACTCAATACATATATGAACTATGTTTACGCAAAGAGAATAATTCCTATTAAATTTCTCTTTGAGAAAGAGTATATAAAACATATTTTTAAAATTTCTCTTCCGTATGGATTAGCTCTTTTCTTGTCAGTTGTGTATTTTAAAATAGATATTATCCTACTCTCACTCCTAGAAGTACCTGAAAAAGCTAATATTTCCATAGCCCTCTACGGGCTTCCAATGAAAATAATTGAAGTACTTATGGTTCTATGAGGATTTTATCTTAACTCAATTCTTCCGAGTTTAAGTAAAAAGTTTACTGAAAAAAAATCTGTTGAAATATCTCATATGCTCTGAATGTCATTAAAAATACTCATAAGTTTTGCGATGCTTATTTTTATCATGTGAAACCTATTTGCTCATGATATAATATGAATCATTGCAACTCCACAATACTTAGATCCAGTCGGACACATATACAACTCTGCGTGAGCGCTCAGTATAACTCTATGAGTATTGCTATTCCATTTCATATCACTCGCATTTATCTATATGCTTATAGCGAGTGAAAGACAATGAATACTACTCTGGGTAAACTCATTTGTAGCAATAATAAATGTGATAGGGAATCTATTACTTATTCCTCATTATTCATTTATATGAGCAGCAGTAGTTACTCTGCTCTCACAGATTATACTTATGAGTATTTGCTGATACATAGTGCTAAAGACTATTAAGATTCCAAGGATATACATAATCAATATTATATATACTCTCTGAATTTCAATATGAGTGTTTTATATATTTTTAGTGATTAAAAAATCACTTGAATTCTCAAGTTTATGGAATGTATTATTACTAGCTCCAATGATGTTCTTGACCTATATTGCTCTTGAGCTAATTATTTCTAGAAAAATTCTAAAAGCGAATACTTAATCAATTTCAATAATTCCACTAAGCGTATTAATACTTATATTTCGAGAGAAGTTTACTCCTCAATAGATAAAGTTGAGTTTTTTATAGCTACTATCGCTACATCCTGTAATTCACCCAACTGATCAGGTAAAGACTAATGTAAATGGTCATGAGCTTGTATCTACTGTTTCATCTAATTGTCTACATTCAAGACTACTTATCAAAAACGGAATGGGTGACTTCCAAACACTCCCTGTAAAGCTAGTGCTTCCACTATGGTAATAAGAAGTAACACTTCCACTTGAACTATCGTTTTCAAAAACGACACTCCATGAATCTGGTGTATTGAGGTCAACTCACACCCCTCTCCCAATTAGAGCATTATTACGTACCTCTTCAACAATGTTGAGTATTTTAGTTGCTTCTATTTGTATTCGCTGGTTTTGTGAAAGTCTAGAAAAATCCACCTGAGCAATTCATATAGCTAGTATTCAGAGAATGGATATTACGACGAGGATTTCCATTAAAGTAAAGCCAAGTGTAGGAGTTTTTCTTCGCATAAAGTGTTGTCAAAAAACAAAAAAAATCTAATATATAAACATATTACTCTAAATAAGAGTGAATACAAAATTATTAACTTTTTATATATTTTATGAAATCTATACTAAAAATAGTTGTAACATTTTTCCTTATTTCTCTCTTTAGTGTTTCCTATGCAGGACTTGCACCTGAAAACCTAAAAGTGTTAGAAACATCAGATAGCAGCATCTCTCTTGATTGGGATGATACGCAAGATGTGATAGGTTACTATATATACTATGGAACACAAACAGCTTCATGAAGTAGTTATGAAGTAGAATGAATTGACCTTATTGATGAGAGTGCTTATGTACTTGAGGGCTTAGTTCCTGAGACTCGATACTACATAGCTGTGACTTCAGTTGATGAATTTGGTACAGAATCAGCATATTCTGATGAAATTGAGTATGAAACTTTAAAACAAGGAGAAGTAAGTCAAGCAATCAGTTTTAGAGTAAATAATGTTTCAGTGATTGACGCGACAAGCATCCAGTTAGAATTTTCAACAGATTTAGAAACAGGACCTTCTGCTACAAGAGCATTTATAATAGAAGAAGAATCAACAGGGACAGAGATACCAGTAGATATTTCTGACGTACTCAACGGTGAACCGCGAAGTGTTGTTGTTGTGCTTGGTTGAGAGCTAACTATTAACACTAAATACAAAGTTACGGTTCTTGATATCTCAGACGCTCAGTGAAATACCATAGAGTCTTGAATCGATGCATTTATAAACTTTACAACATGATCGAGCTTTACTCCAGAACTTGAATCTGCTGGACCAGAAGAGACTACTCCAGAACTTGAAGAAACTCCAGTTGAAGAAACAGCTACACCAGTTGTAGATGATACTCAGGGTAATGGATCACAAGGGACTATAGGTAACAATGCTGGAATAAGTATCGCAACAGGATCTGATGACTCACAGGCTGAAATATGAAATAATGGAGGAACGAACATATCAATATCAGAGAATACTCTCTCTGCTGCCTGAGAAAATGGAAAACTCCCTCAAACTGGACCAGAGCATTGGATACTTGCATTTATAGCTATGCTATTAGCAGGAGCTGTGTACTATATGTCTTCAAGAAAGGAGAGTTAGTAAAGTTTTATAAGATACTAAACAAAAAAACCAGTCTTACACGACTGGTTTTTTTGTGAAGGGAAGAATAAGTCAGAGGATACTAAAATTCTTATATTTTATTATTTGATTATAAATCTCTATTATTTTTCTATATTTTTTCATCTCACCTGCAATTTGAGATGATTTTTCTATCATCACGTCTCGTATGTAGAGAAACCTCTTTTCTTTGAGAAGTTTAGGATTTTTGTTACAGACTTGGAATATAAAGTTTATTTCATGATGAATGTGTCACTCAACTTCGAGAAATCATTCAAAACTTTGAGAGACTCATAGGAGTGAAAATTCTTTTTTTCTCAGAGAAAGTACCTCTGCAAATATCTCTTCGTGTCTCGACATATGATTTTTCGTGATTTCACTCAGGGCAGGGAATACATCAGTCCGCGACATAAAAATTTTTAGAAGTTTTTTTTCAAATTTTCTGATCTTACCGGTGAGAATAAACAAAAAAACATACCCTAGAAGTAATAAGGTTGCTCAAAACAGAAAAATATAGGTGTATACTGACATAGATATATTGTATCACAAAGCCGCAGAGAGGTCAAAAAACTCTTTGACTTTTATGAAAAAAGTATATACTTGTCTTTGACAGGCCTTACAAGACTATTGTAATGCTTTTTTTATTTTTAAAATTTGTTTATGATCCAGTTTTTAAAGGATGCTATTAGAGAGTTTAGACATGTTGTATGGCCAACAAGAAAAGAAACTCAAAAGTTTTTTACTCTTGTACTTGCTATGCTTGTATTTTTTGGAGTATACCTATTCGTTGCGAGTAATATATTCTCTGAAATCATATTTGGTCTCAAAAATATACTCGGACCTGAATCTACAACTAGTGTTTCATCAAGTATGTCACAAGATGAAATTGACGCTCTATTTTCTCAGGAAGTTCATATAGACGGAGATCATGATGATACTATGTCTGGATCTGCTCTAGAAGTATCAGAGGAATCTACTGCTACAGGTGAAGTTGCTCAATAATTTATAATATAAAACACAAGATACTATGTTAGAACCAAAATCAGAATGGTATGTAATCCAAGTTATTTCTGGAACAGAAGAAAATGTTAAACAATCTCTCTTTCAAAGAAGAGAAAGTTTTGGTCTTGAGGAGTATCTACTCGATGTATTTGTTCCTACTCATGATGTTGTATCAGTGAGAGCAGGAGGTACAAAAGTAAAAAAGAAAAAAAATATCCTTCCAGGGTATATCCTCGTAGAAATGGTCGTTACAAATGAGAGTTGGTATATAGTTCGTAATACTCCAAATGTAACAGGATTCCTAGGAGCAGGTAATATCCCAGTACCAGTTTCAGGAGAAGAACTTAAAAAGCTAAAATGAAAAGTTGAGAGTAAAGATGAAACATTTTCTAGTAAGTTTAACACAGGTGATATCGCTATGATAACAGCTGGAGCATTTGAGTGAAACGAAGGTATAATCACAGATGTTAATGATAGTAAGGGGCTCGTAAAAGTAAATATTAACTTACTTGGTCGAGACACTCCGATAGAATTAGATTTTTCACAAATAGTAGTAAAATAATTATTAGAGAAAACGATGAGAACAGTAATACTCCTACTCGTACTACTCATTATCACGCTTTTAGGAAATATTATTGCCTACAGTGTGAGTGAAGATTATCGTTTTTTTGTGAAAAAAATAAAATATTCAGATGATCTTGTGTATGAACTTGATAATGTGGTAGATGATACGCAAAGAGTCGTCTTGCTTGAGGATAGTTCAGGAGATGATGTGGTGGTAGTGGATGATGATATTACTAATATTAGCGAAGGTTTCACATTTCTAGATGCACTATGAATACAGCAGGCAGAAGATATTACTGTAGAAGAGCTTCCTGAACTTTTAGAAGTCGAGCAAGAAATACTAAACTTGATAAAGGAAAAATTTGTACTCTCGCAAAGCGATCAAACAATCAGCTTGTTTGATATTACTACAGAGTACCCAGATCCTTATCATGAGTATGCCAATAAGCACCTTTCTTTTTATATATTTCCTACAAAAACATATGGAGAAGTATATAATATATTCGAGGTTCTTCGCTATGAATTACCATACTCATTAAATAAAACGAATAATTTTGGAAGTAGTTCTTTTTATATAAATCTTGAGTGAGCATATGATGATCAAAAAGTAAGAATAGTATTTGAACACGAAAGTAGAGCTTTTTGATTGAAAATAAAAAAAGATAGTTATAATACAGTTAAACAGATTCTCGATGAGTTAAAGACTCGTTAATTATATATTAAATAAAACACTATGTCAGAACAAATAATTTACCTAACGCAGGATGGACTCGAAAAACTTCAAGAAGAACTTCGATACCTTAGAGATGAAAAAAGAGTTGAAATAGCAGAAAAACTAAAAGAAGCCATTAGTTTTGGTGATCTTTCGGAAAACTCTGAATATGAAGATGCTAGAAATGAGCAAGCTCAAGTTGAGCAAAGAATTACGGAAGTAGAAGAACAGCTGAAACACGTTGAACTTATTAAAGAAGAAAAAACAACAGGAGCAAAGAAAATAAATATGTGAATGACTATCACAATTTGTGAAACTGACTCTAAAGACAAAGAAGTATATAAAATTGTAGGTACAACAGAAGCTGATATTCTCGCTGAAACTCCAACAATTTCAAATGAATCACTTGTTGGGAAAGCTGTTCTTGGTAAGAAAAAAGGAGATAGTTTTCAATTAAAAAATGGGGCAGGGAAATCAGTAGAATACAAGATTTTAGACGTAGCATAACACTAACCTAAATTAATACATGCCTTACCATAACTTTTTCTACGAAACACTTATCATGGTACCAGCCGTAGCATTTGTATTGTCAGTTATTATAAAAGGTGTATTAGTTAAGATATCTTCGTGAAAGTGGAATTTAGAGAGGTCACTTTGAAGTGGGGGAATGCCATCAGTACACTCATCAGTTGTTGTATCTCTTGCTACAGCATTTGCGCTAAAATACTGAGTTCACCACGACCTTTTTGCTATAGTTATGTGATTTACAGTGATTATCATCTACGATGCTATAAACGTACGTTACGAAGCTGGTCTACATGCAAAACTAATAAACGAGAGACTCTGAGAAAAAAGACTCAAAGAATCTCTCTGACATCTCCCATCAGAAGCCTTTGCTGGATCACTCCTAGGTATGATCGTTGCTGTTACACTATTCTATATATAGAAAAATTATTATAAAAAAACTCAGAAAATATTTTCTGAGTTTTTTAGTATTTACTTCTCTCGATTTAGCT
>JAJOLH010000073.1 GCA_021129415.1 Candidatus Altimarinota bacterium
TACATATATGGATTAAATAGATTTGGTGCTGATCCACTAGGATGAACAACTGCTAGGTCTCCAATTCCACAGGTAAACAACAGTGAAGAATTATAAAAATCACAGCTAATAATAAAAGAGCAGATTTATGATCTGCTCTTTTATTATTAGCAATATTATTTTAATCTATCAGAGATATACGTATTTAAATCTAATACTGCTACTATTTCCTGCTCCATAGTATCTCTATGACGAACAGTGACATTTCCTGCGTCATAGTTATCACTATCAATAACAACGCAAAACGGTGTACCTATTTCGTCCATTCTCGCATACCTCTTCCCTACTGATCCTACTTCATCATATTCACAAACAAAATCTTCACTTAACTGAGAGTATATAAGCTTTGCCTGATCTCAGAGCTTTTTTACTATTGGTAGTACTCAAACTTTAATAGGTGCAACTTTAGGATCGAGCTTTAGATATGTTCTATCCTCTTGAGAGGTATACGCATCACATAGCACAGCTAGAGTTATTCTTGATAAACCCATTGCAGGTTCTATAACATATGGGAGAAATTTTTTGTTATTTACTTGGTCAAAATAAGCAAGGTTCTGCTTAGATGCAGCCATGTGAGCACTGAGGTCATAATCAGTTCTATTTGCGAGAGTCTCTATTTCTCACCATCCAAATGGGTACTTATAATCAAAATCTCAGGCTTCCTTACTATAATGTGGTAACTCCTCTTGCTTAATAGGTGTAAATCTTATATTTTCAGATTTTAGTCAGATTACTTCTAAAAAAAATCTTTCTGATTCTGTTTTCCAGAGTTTAAATGCTTCATCGTCATCTCCTGGAGTTACAAAGTACTCAATTTCCATTTGCTCAAACTCACGAGTTCTAAATATAAAGTTTCCTGGAGTAATTTCATTTCTAAATGATTTTCATACTTGAGCTATACCAAAAGGGAGCTTTCTTCTCGATGATCTGGCAACATTTGCAAAATCTACGAACTGACCTTGAGCAGTCTCTGGACGTAAATATGCCTGAGATGCACCATCCTCTGTAACTCAAAGGAAAGTTTTCAGCATAAGATTAAACTTTTTGATTCATGAGAAATCAGTTGCTTTACAATCTGGACACGAGATATTCATTTCTTTTACAATTTCATCGAGTCTTACTGTTTCTGTTTTATCACCTGCATATCATGTAGGCTCCGATTCTCACGCTTCTATTTTATTGTCTATAAGTTTATCTGCTCTCCATCTTGCCTTACATTCCTTACAGTCCATAAGAGGGTCAGCAAACCCACCTACATGTCCAGATGCTTCCCAAACCTTGGGATTCATAATTAGAGAGGCATCTAAGAGCATGGTATCCATTCGTTTTTGGATAAACTCTTTCAGCCACAGATTTTTGATGTTTTCTTTTAGAAGAGATCCATATGGTCCATAATCCCAACTATTAGCAAGTCAGCCGTATATCTCAGATCAAGGATATACAAATCACCTGTTTTGACAGAGATTTACAATGTCTTTCATTTCTACTGTATTTGTCATAATTTTCTTTTTTTATAATCTAAATATCATTTAAATGCTATACATAAAATAAATGGGATTATTAAATTCATAACAGCATATGCTTTTTGTGTAATTTAAAGTCTATATAATCACATTCAGGCTAAAATAACCATTAATATATTTATTAAAACTAATAATGGTTTTAAGTTTTTTTTAGTAATAAACTCCATATAAATTTAATTAATTATAAAATTAAAAAATCCCCAAAGATTGAATTAATTCAATCTTTGGGGTCTAATGTTTTTAGACGGTTCCACCCAAATGTTTTACTTTTATCTCTTATAAACATTCCTATATTTCGTTGCCATTGAAATAATCACTGAAAATATTTACTCGAGAACTATTTTTATTATAGAGATTATTGTCGAGAATCAAAAAAGAAGTCAAAATATTATTCTGACTTCTTTTCAAGAAGTCTTACTAACTATAATGTCTCATCACTCATAAGTTTTTCCTCTTGGATTTCTTTAATTTCTTCTTCTTTTTCTATAGTAGCTGTTGCAATTTGGAATATCCAACCACGAGTAGCATTAGAATCATAGGTATAATACGTCTCATCTATAATTCCATATTCATATGCTGTCATCATATAATCCTCTTGCCAGTTAGAAGTAGTCTGAGTCTTTTCTATTCACTTAGCCTTTAAAACTAGTTTCATAGCCTCGGTCATAGTTATACTATCAAACGGTCTAAATGTGTCGTTCGCAGCAATAAATTCAGCATCTAAAGCAGCTTCTATATATTTACATGGCCAAGTTGTAGTATCTACATCTGAAAATTCTCCTCTGCAAGTGTTAGGTACATTTCTTCACGAAAGTTTCATAACAATTTTTATAGTTGCCTGTCTTTGAATTTCACTATCAAGTTCGTAGAGTTCAGCACTTGCTTGATTTACAATTATTCATCGGTTTGCTAGAAACATTGCTGCTTCATACTCACTATCTACGGCAATAGACATCGCGCTAGTAGTAAAAGGCAACACAAATAATATCAATGCACTGCATAATAATTTTTTCATAGAAATATTATAAAATAATAAACAAGACAATTCTAGTAATTTTTTACGCTCTGTAAAAAGTTTAGTACTTGCTAAACTCTGAAAACGTTTTTCATGCTACTGAAAATATCCATCCTCTCGTAGCTATCTCATTGTAATTTGAATACTTTTCATCTATAAATCATTTATAGTAAGCAGTGGAGATATAGTCTTCTTGCCAAAAATTGGTTTCGTATGATTTATCTATTAAGCGTGACTTAAAGATGAGTTTTAATGCTTCTGTTTTTGTTACTTCATCATCTGGTCTAAATGCTAAATTTCATGAAACAAAATCGTTTTCAAGAGCGGATTCGATATATTTACATCCCCAATCATCAACCACGTCAACAAATATCTCTCTACAATTATCCTGAACTTCAATCCCAGAAATATTCATTACAATTTTCATTATTTCTTTTCTAGAAATCTTTTCTCCTAATTTATATTCACTAGGATTAAAGCTTTTTGTTTCAATTATGCTTTTACTTGCTAGTAATTCGGCTCATTTACGTTCATCTGAAATAAATTCTATTCAAATTGGTATTCATGCGAATTTAAAGCTTTGCGAAACGCAACAGTTTGGTACATCTGACTCCAGGCAGGATATATCCTCCAAAAAACTCTCTTCTAAATTATCCTTCAGAAATACTGCATCCCAATTATCTGGAAGCCAATTTGGATTTTCAGCCGATCACAAGATGAATTCACCACAAAGATTTTTATCTTGATTTACTACATAGTAAGAATCCTCACTCAATCAAAAAGCTCCTAAATACAGAGTACTTAAGAATAATATCCACAGAACTGAGAGTATGATTTTCATATATTAAAAATCAAACAAACTATTAAATAGTTCATTTATTGCGTCATCATCTATTTCCACTGATGAATTTGTATAGCTGAAATCACTATATGATCTAGCAGCATTTGAGAATATCCATCATCTAATTGCGCTTAAATCATAATCAAAATATTCGTCATCTATAAGATCATCTCGTGAGGCTTTTGAAACATATCATGCTCTCCAATCATCGTTTGAGTCACGCTCCATTCATACAGCCTGCATAGTCATCTTGAGGGATTCAATTTGAGTGATGTTGTCATCAGGTCTAAATGTTGTGTTAGCTGCGATATATCACTCTTTGAGAGCAGCTTCAGCATATTTACAACCCCAATCATTTGAATTTAAATCAGAAAAAGCTCATAGACATGCATCAGAAACTGATTCACCTGAAAGGTTCATCATTACTTTTAACATCTCTCTACGAGTGATTTTATAATCGAGGTTATACTCAGACGGTGAGAGTGAATTATCGTTTATAACTCACTTTGCAGCAATAAAATTTGCAGACTGGAGGTTATGTGGAGTCCAAGAATAAGTTAACCCAGAAGTTAAAAATAACAGAATAATGATAGTAAATAATTTTTTCATATGTAGGGAGTTAGTAATATCTAAAAGTAAGAACGAAAAAACAAAATAGAAGTGACAAAAAACTAAAATGAGTTTATAGTCCTAGTTGCATTTGTCAAAGCTCATTATTTTCTGTCTTTGACTTAGATTCTTCAGATTTGGAGATAAAGTTTTCAAATATTTGTAAATCATATTTAAAATTATGAGCGATGAGTCTGATCTCACTATCCAAAAGTTTTTTTACAAATATTTGAGCAAGAGAAAAATTTACTTTAGGTCATCTATGCATTAGGTTTATGTAATAAATCTTGTTTTCATTCAAAAGTATAGATATTCATACTAATTTAGCTTCTCTTACATTGAGACTCGTTGTTTCAGTGTCTATTACGATCTCCTTGTGGTTAGAATATATATCTAACTCTAGGTCAGAAAGTCATTTTTCATCACCTACTATTTGAACTTTTTTTCATGTATTTATCCAAGTATCTTTTTTAATTTCTTTTTGAGGGAGTAATGAGAAGAATTCCAATTCCTTAAAAAAGTCGATAAGTTCTGGCGTCTCAATCTCTCATTTATCAAATATATAATCATTTAAGTCGAAATCGCTTAAATCCATATCACAGTCTAAAGTAGCTAGTTTTTGAGACAAAAATGCCAACTCTTTTCATTCTATAAATTTTTCGAGAGCTTTTCATTTCAGTACTTTTTGAGATTCTTCTGAAATATTCGCTCTTTTATTTTCTATGTCATCAACTATTTCATATATTTTTTCTAAAGTTCAAAATTCATTGAGTAAAACCTGAGCTTTTTTAGGTCAAATCCCAGCTATTCATGGAATATTGTCAGAGCTATCACCGCATATAGCTAAATAATCTCTCACGCATCATGCTGGGATTCCAAATTTATCAAATGTTTCCTGCGGTCATGAGATCTTTTTTCTCTGCGTATCATAGATTTTTACTTGTTCGTTTACGAGCGCATAGAGATCTTTATCTCCTGAGAGTATATAAATTTCGTTTTCAGATTGTCTTGCGAGTCTCACAGCGAGAGTTCCAATAACATCATCAGCCTCATAACCAGGAATTTCTATGATATCAATTCACATTCGAGCTATCATTTCCTCTATATCCCCTATCTGACTACGCAGAGAGTCTGGCATACGCTCGCGAGTAGCTTTGTACTCAGCATAAAGATCATGTCTGAAATTTTTTCCTTTTGCATCTTTTATAAAAACAATATAGTCTGGTTTTTCTTTCTTCAGTTGCCCAACAAAGAACTTTGCCATACCAAAAGTAGCATTTACAACTCTTCAGTCCTTTGTACTAAACTCTGGTAAAGCAAAAAACATTCGATATATAAACGAATTTCAGTCAATAAGGTATATTTTTTTTGTCATGAATATTTTTATATATATTTAAAGAATTTGTATTAATATTTTCTCTTCTCATACAAATCAATATCAACTCCGAAATGGTTTTTCATGTCTTCCATAACAGCTCAATATGAAAAATGATGTTGCTGAGATCCTGGTGCAAGGATACAATAAGATGCTAGTACTGTTCAAAGTTGGCATCATGTTTTGATATCTAGTCACTCTACTATACTATATAAGAGTCATGCTCTATACGCATCTCATGCTCCAGTAGTGTCATCTATATTCTCAATCTCTATTGCGGGGATATGCAGTATTTCATCTCAAGTGAATATTTGAGATCATTGTGCACCATAGGTTACTATAATAGTATCAAATGTTTGTTTTAAGTTATCTTCGGTAAGTCATGCTCATATTTGTAGGTCTGAGTATTCATTATGATTTACTATCAAAATATCTCAAAGGTGGATTAGCTCTCTAAGCTCTTGCTGAGACATTTGTGATATTTGCTGAGCTGGATCAATTATAAGTTTTAACTCACTTTCATTTATCTCTCTAGCATGTTGAAGCATAGTAGAAATATCATTAGCGGAGACAATGGCTAAGGCTAGTGGCTCTTGAACATATGAAAATTTTGAATCTCAAGCATATTTCATAGCTCAAGGATGAAATACTGTTATTCTGTTATCATTCTCATCAGAGATTATCATAGATTGCGCACTATGGGTGAACTGCTGCCTGTGAACATATTTCAAGTTAATCTTTTCAGTTATTACATCTGAAAATATATAATCATCTCCAACAGATGTAAGTAGCACTGGGGATTCTCATAGGAGTGCAAGATTGTAAGCTATGTTAGCTCAGGTTCATCAATGGTTTTTTTCAAAACTGGAACTTAGCACAGACATGTTTATTGCCTTATCAATATTTCACGTGGAGAACTCATTTTTAAAATCACCATCAAAATGCATGAGGTTATCATATGCAGATGATCAACTTACAAGTATTTGTTTCATAATATTTGCTCTAAAGAGATAATCTATTAATATTGCTCCAAATTATATATGTATTTACTAATAAATCTAATTTTATGTGAATGATGCAGGTTACTTTGGAAAAGAAAATAAATCTTACACAGGACGTTTATGAGCTACATTATAAACTCCCAGAGCCAAAGATCATGCTTCCTGGACAGTTTGTTACATTTATTCTTACTGGTATTTGAGGGAGATCATATTCCATACTTGAAATAATTGATGATATTGCAATTCTCATAATCAAAAAGTGGGAACAATCTGACTGAGGAAGAGGATGAAGTATAGCGCTATGTGACGCATCAGTGTGAGATGAATTTAAGGTAGTTTGACCATCATGACATTTTGTCTTACAAGATAATAGTGATAATAAACTATTTTTATGAACTGGTACCGGTTTAGTACCTCTATACAATCAGATTCTCGAGTGACTTAAAAAGGATTCTCGTGAGAAATATCAATTAGTGTTTTGAGTCAGACATATGAATGATATGTTTTACACTGATAAATTTGAAGCATTAAAATTACAGTATCCAGATAGATTCTTCTATCATCTCCTCACAAGTAGAGACGAGGAAAATGGAATTATAGGGAAATGATACGTTACTGATTTTCTTTCTGAAAGTGTGGTGGATAAATATAGTGAATACTATATTTGTTGAGCACCTGCAATGATTGAATGATGTCAAAAAAGACTCACAGAGTTGTGAGTCCTTGAGGAAAAAGTATATTTTGAGAAATATTCTTAGAGCGTAAAGTCTAAGATTGCTACAGCATTTTTCATGGCAAGATTAAGATTATCCATACTATTGCTTTCAGCAGATTCATCTGCTCCATCACTTACTGATTTAATTACCACAGTTTTATCTAATAAGTCATAGGCTTTTAGTACTGTAAGTACACTATATACTTCCATATCAACTATATCGGCACTGTATTTTTCTACTATTTCAGATTTTAGGTCCTCATTATCTATGAATTGATCTCAAGTTGCGCAAATCCCAGAAAGATGTAATTTAAACTTTTCCAAATTGTACTCTTCTCAGATTGCGTATTCCAAAAATATAGGTTCTCGCAGGTGCGCTGAAAAATCTATTGATTCTGGCATATAAAAATCATGTTGCACGAAGGTATTAGGAATAATAACATCTCAAATACTCAGCATCTCATGATTGAGATTTCAAACAATTCCTATATTTACTATTTTATCTAAAGAGTAGTTCTCACATATATATGTAGTTGCAAATGCAGACTGAGTCTTCCCTTCTCAACATATAATCAATACTATATTTTCATCTTCTTCATCGTCTCATTTTCTTATTCATTCATATACAGAGAGTGAACCGAGCGTTTTAGTTTCTTTCAATCAATATTTTGCAATGATAAGATCAGCTTCTAGTTTAAGGGCTGTTATTATTCATTTGGTAATAATTACTGACATAAGTTTATTTTGGAATATAGATTATATTTATGTAGTATATTTGTAGAGCGTAAAAGTAAAGGATAAAAATTTACTTTTTTATCTTTTTACTTACACTTCCACAAGTATATTTTTCACTAATTCCTATAGGACTCATGGACTCTAATCTTATTCAAATCTTTGGCTTTTGACTCGCTACATTTTTAGTTGGTTTTGTACTGACTCCAAAGTATATCCAGCTACTACAGTATGCTAAAATGTGAAAACAAATAAGGGAAAATGCCACAATATGAAAAGCTTTTGAGTTTTTTAAGCTTCATAGCGCAAAAGCTGGAACTCCAACTATGTGAGGAGCTATAATACTCTGATCAGTGTTTTTTATGGTACTACTGAGTATCATTCTTCAAAAATACGGTTTTACAAACAACTCACTTCTCAATCAAAAAGAGACATACCTTAGCCTCTTCACTCTCGCAGCTGTATGACTTCTAGGATGAGTAGATGATTGGATGAATATAAAATGAATAGGAAAAACAAAAGGGCTATCTGCAAAGTTTAAAATGGCATGGCTTATAATATTTTCATGACTCTGAGCTTGGTGGTTTTATGATAAACTTGGCTGGTCAGAAATACTTCTATCCCTACCGATGTTAGGAGGAATAGAAATAGGAATTCTATTTATTCCTCTGTTTATGTTTATAATCATTGCAGCTGCGAATAGTGTAAATTTTACAGATTGACTTGATTGATTAGCATGAGGGTTATTACTATTTACATACTGAGTATATGGATTTATAACATATGATCAATGACTTTTCCTCCTATCCACTCTATGTGTATCAATATGTGGTGCTCTGGTAGCGTTTTTATGGTTCAACATCAAGCCTGCTAAATTCTTTATGGGTGATGTTTGATCACTTGCTCTTTGAGCGAATTTATGACTTATGGCTCTCCTTACAAATACTGTAGCAATACTTGTAATAGTTTGAATGATTTTTATTCTAGAAACTCTTTCAGTTATTATCCAACTTACAAGTAAAAGGCTAAGAAAAGGAAAGAAGGTTTTTAAAATAGCTCCTTTTCATCATCATTTAGAAGCATGTTGATGGTCAGAAGAAACTGTGGTTTTTAGACTCTGGCTCGTTGGTATGATTCTCTCTGTGGTATGAGTAATATTTTATATGATTACGAAGTAGTCATGTGATTTATTATGAAAAATGAATCTTTTTGTTGTGAAAACTGCAAAGAAGAAATATCTAAACATCCTAGTTGAAGTGCTAGAAATCACTGCCCTCATTGTCTCTATTCTAAACACCTAGATAAAGATTTTCCATGAGACAGAGCTAGTGAGTGTCACAGCATTATGAAACCAGTCTGAAAAGATTATCATAAGAATAAAGGTTGGATGGTAATTCATCAGTGTCAAAAATGCTCAAAAAAAATTCCCAACAAATTAGCTGAGGATGATAATGTAGAAGTGTTTGGTAGATTATAGTTTTATCCCAACAGTTTTCAGAGGAATATCATTTTTGCAATATTTCTGTATTCATAAATATCTAATCCCTGGTATATTGTTTAAATCTGATAACAACTCAAACGCTCTTGATATAGTAAGGGGTCTATGAGTGATTCAAGTTGAGGAAATTCTACCTCTTTTTACAGAAGCAGTATTCCAATAGTATCTTATAACTTTTGTTGGGAAAATGAATACGGTATCTATCTTTAAATTTCGTAATAAATTTTCTTTTGGACTTCTATTGTTCTCAAGAGATGTATAAAATGAGGGAGGTAAATTTTTTATAGTTCTATAAAACATAAATCACCAAAAATTTGAATCAAAATCAAAAAGTTGATTTTCCTTTATAACGGCTGAGTTTCATATTCTTCAAACTTTAGCTTCTAACTTTGATCAATCAGGCAGTACAATGTCATGTCATCTATTGTTTTTCCTCTGAACTCTTCTTCATCAAGTGCATTTAGATAACACTTTTTCACATAAAACCGAAGTAGTTTCTCTAGCAATATCAATAGATTTTTGAGTATACATAGAAGGAGTATAACTTCATGGACGTTGTATTCAGGTATTAAAGATGTTAGGTTCTAATTGTTCGATTATTTCTCCAGTTTCGCTATCAACTCTATACCCAGCTGATATTGATAAATTATTGAAATCAGACAAAATAAAAATTCTAAAGAAATACTTAGAATTATTTATAATGATTATTTAAAATTTATCAATACTAATGTGTCTTTTTTCTAAAATACGGGAAAGCAGCATATATTACTAAAAGTGTTGCTCAAAATGCTGCGAAGAGGTAGTTAATAGCCATAGAGTGAATTCCAAAGTTGAATACAACTTCCATGAGAAGCGCGATAATCGCAATCTCCACGAGGTCTTTAATTTGTATATGA
>JAJOLH010000002.1 GCA_021129415.1 Candidatus Altimarinota bacterium
ATTACTGCTGAACTCTCTAAAGGAGGAGAAGTAAATATTACTGGTTTTGGTGCATTTAAAGTTGCTCAAAGAGCTGCTAGAAATGGTGTTAACCCAAGAACTAGAGAAGCTATTAAAATTCCTGCTATGAAATCTCCTGTTTTCAGAGCTGGTAAAACATTTAAAGAGGCAGTTAGATAATAAAAACTACTCTTACAAAAGAATCTTAGAAATAAGGTTCTTTTTTTGATTTTTATATTATTTCGTGATATACTAAGTATATTATTACCTGTAACAACAGATGATGAAGGAATTTTCTCTTGAAGACTTTTCTCCAGAAGATACAAAAGAGCAGCTTATAACTACTCTTTGTAAGCAAAAAGCAATAGATATATCTATTGCTTATATATCTGACTTTAAATCTGCAAAATTATTAAGAGAAGTCATTGATAATCTATGTAAGTGATATTGAATTGATCCAAAATGGAGAACTCGCTTAGTGCTCGTTATTGACGAACTCAATAACAATGCAATAGAATACGGGAGTAAAAAGTGAGAGAAAAATTATATGAGCTTTAAACTTTCAAAAAATACCTCAGGGAACTTAATTATTGATACAACAGTAACAGATACTTGAAAGTGAGATCATGCAAAAAAAGCAAAGGATATGTTACTACTGAGGAAACAAAATGAAAATAAAGATTTTTCTCATCATCATTCAATTAGGTGAAGGGGGCTATTTTTTATAATTTCTCATCTTGTGGACGACTTATATTTTAGGGATTCTGAAAAAGGATGACTTATTGTTGGAGCTCGGAAGACTCTGACTCAAAAACCTCAAAAATAGATTCTCCATATATATGTTTCATATTTCTTCTACAATCATACTCGAATTCGAGTGAACATAGGAATAATTTTTCTGGTATTCTTACATCTATATAAATATATTTTTTATCAAATATATTACCTTTTTCTTTTTCATAGATAGCAAGTTTTTCTATTTGAGTCGTTACATCATGTGATAAGTCAAAAATTAATATTGTTCCTGACGAATGCATTAATAATAATTCTTTTTCTTTAATAAAATACTTTATTTGTTTGAAATCTAGACCTAGAATATTTTTCTTTCAATATTTAATGAGATTGAAAAGATTTTTTAAGTCAGCAATATTAAGAGTATCTCAAAAAATAGCATAATTATCTATATTTTCAGAAGTTTGAATGTGAGGGATTCATATATACTCTTTTAAGTCTTTTGATACGACAACACCGTTAGAGAGTATGAGATGTTCAGGTGTTTGAAATATTGCTGGATACGAGGCAATATGGATATTGAGACTGTTAGGGAAATCAACATCGAACTCTATACTTGATATAGATCTTTGTGATTTTTGTAACCTAGAGACAATCTCATTTGTATCAAGAAATAAAATATTCTTTCAACGCACGTAATCAACGTTTCCGTATGCTTGATCTATGTTTATCACTGATCCTTCTCGATAGATAAAAATATTGCTAATCTTTAAGAAGGAGCTAAATATCAAAAATAATATTACTCATAGAGTGATTATAATACTTGAGATAATCAAAGGAGTTTTCTGACGAGCTTGCCTTGGAAGTGAAAAACTATTTTTCATGTTCGCAAAAACACCTCTTCTCCTTTTTTTAAATAAAGATTGTTGTTTGTTCTCAAAAAAGTAATGACCCTTTTTTGTTTTTGGTTTGAGACGTGATTTTTTCGTCTTTTTTGTGAATGTATTTAATATTTTTTCAAACATATATATTACTTTAGATCTAAGTTCTTGATAGTTGTATATATTCTAGAGGAGTCTTTCCCACTTTCATCATATCTAAACCTGAGTTTTGGAACTTTTACAAAGTCTACCTTTTTTCATAAAGATCTATGGAGAGGATGAGCATATTCACTCAGGGATTTTGTAAGATCTTGCGTGTTCATAAGGCAGCTCACAAATACATCCATATATCCTAAGTCGTTACTAATGATAACCTCAGTTACTGTAACGATTCAATGGTCACTACAGAGCTCTTGAAGCTCTGTAATTATGTATTCACTAATAATCTTTTTACTAATTGATTGAGCTCTAACGAGTCTTTCTTGCTTCATGTTATATGTTTAATGTTTTAAGTACTTTTCATGTGAAATATTACCGGTATTTTTTTGTTTGACAAACAAAAAAAAAAGATATAATCCTTGCACTTTAAATGTTTACTACCGAAAGGGGATAGAAATATGATATACGCAGTTAGAAAAGATGGAGAATCAAATGAAAAACTTGTACTAAGATACAAAAAACTATTTTTTGGGTCTAGAATTGTTACAAAACTCAAAAAAGAGAGATATGCTATAAAAAAGCTTAAAAAGAGAAAACAAAGAGAAAAAGCTATTGTAACGAACCATTACAGAGAACTGAATTCAAAAGTATACTTTTAATCAAGTATTCTACTAAAAAAATCCCTATGTATTTAGGGATTTTTTAGTATGTCAACTTGTATTGCTTTACGCTCTTTATATTCTCTATACAATGTTATAAATAACATATTTTTTATAATTTTATGAAAAAATCTCACAGTGGTTTTACTTTTGTAGAGCTTATAGTTGTACTTGTAATTATTACAATACTTTCAACAATAGGATTTGTTACCTATGAGTCCTATTTATGAATGGGGCGAGATACTGCAAAGATATCTCTTATCAAAGATATGCATAGCTCATTTGGTACATACTGATTAAAATCTCGCATTCCTCTCCCTGAAAATAAAGTAGATATATCTGCAAGTGGAACAGTTTTTGCATATCAATGAGACTTCACAGAAAAAATTGCTAACACGATAGGTTTTAAATGAAATCCTTATGATGATTCTCTTGAAATATATCCTAGTTATATGTTATTAAATAACCAAAAAGATGTTCAAATACTTCATTATTTGGAAGATCCACAAACCATACAGCAAGCACTTGTTTCAAATACTTATGCATTTACGGATTATCAACAACTATACCCGAGAGTAATCGGAAAAGCACTTGGAATTATGATGGATAGTGATACTCAACAGCCTCTTCATTTAATAGACTCAGTTTCAGCTTCTTGAAACTATGACGTCGTTACTGGAACAGGACAGCTAAGAGCATACTATTCTCAAAGTGAATACTATGAAGAAAATATAAGTAAAATAATCCCAGACAAGAGTTGTAAGCGTATACTTGAGCTATGATGATCGCAGGGAAATTGAGTATATACGATAAATCCTACATGAAACTCAAAAATGAGAGTGTATTGTGATATGCAAACAGATTGAGGATGATGGACATTTTTTGGGTTTTATGATAATAGTAGTGATGACGCGGATGCACACGACTTTTTTAGTGCTGATATATGATCTTATAATACAGATAGAGAGGATAATGATATTAGTTTTGCTATAGATATAGGAGATTTTTGATATACTGAGATGATGGTATCACTAGATAATAAATCTATTATGACAGCCTTAGGGAATGATAAGCTCTTATTTTTATCTTTTCCATTATGAGATACTTGATTTAATAATGGACCTATTCCATGTATCTGACTTTCTTCGAGTAATTATCAGTATAAACTTTCTCCTTCTCAAGAATATACAAATGGAACTTCGAATATTTGTAATAGCACAAGATGGTACTTAAGGAATCAGAGCAATAGTGGATATTTAACACTATTTCATCAAACAGCAAATGGTAATTATTGGTGAGCCTGAATGTGATGAAACAATAGTTGGGGACATGATGGTTGGTGGTATATAAGATAATTAGAATTAAAAATATATTAAATAAAAAATGATGAAAAATAATAAAAAATGATTTACATTGGTAGAGCTCGTAATAGTAGCAGTAATACTCTCAATCCTTGCAACCGTAGGTTTTATATCCTATGAAGAATATCTTGTAGACACGCGAGATAGCAAGCGTCTTGCTCAAATGACGGGACTTCGAGATGGACTTAGACTTGCGATTATAAAATGAAAACTACCTATACCAGACGATAGCGTGGAAATTCGTAATAACAGTACTGTATTTTTGTATCAATGATATGCGGGGGAAGATGTACTTGAAGGAATTTCATATAGTGAAGCAACAAAGGATCCATATGATGACAAATACTATACTTATCTTCTCTCTCGAAATAGGAAAGATTTTCAGATCTTGGGTTTTTTAGAGGAATATAATCCAGATGTAATTAGTAGTATATTTCCTGAGAGTTACGCTACGGATTATTCCCAGAGATTTCCACAAGTTATGGGAAAGAAACTCTGAATAGTACTTGAGCAAGATACAAATACCCCTTTGCAAGAAATGACAGAATATATTGTATCTGGATATATGGACCTCAATGATGTCACGACAAATACCTTTGACGCATATGTAACAGACACTCAATTAATATCATGAAACGAAGGTGATTTAATAGGTATTATACCGTTTACTACTTGTAAGAAGATTAAAGAGAGTGGTGACAGTTATGGTGATGGAATATATAATATAAATCCATCTGGACTTAATCCATTTGAAGTATATTGTGATATGACTCTTGATTGATGAGGATGGACTCTTTTATGAAGAAGTGTACTAGGTTATAACGACCTTAGTGACTTTGGATGGATTTATAAAACATGAAATATTAGAGATGATACAGTACCCTACTCTTTAGGGGTAACATCTGTAGATATTAATTTCTCAGAAATTGCATATGGTACATATATATCATGAAAGGATTTATATTATGCCGATAAAATAGGAGTTGATGATAGCTATTTGAAAAATAATTATGATCAACAAGGGGTAGATCCTGAAAGTACATCTCATACAGAACCTATAACTTCATGTACTATTCTGTCAAAACCAACAGAAGTATGATGTGGGACATCTGGGAGTAATGCGAATCCTGATGAGGCTGTATGTACCGCATGTGATAACTATAGATATAATCCAAAAGTATGGGGAAAATTTTCATTAAACGGTTTTATGTTGCCATGGAGGACAGATTATGAGCATGGTTTAACATCATGAGGAATAGATGTAGGAGGGCAACATCCATATTTTGAAGAACAAGGAATGATATTTGTAAGATAAAATAATTATGAGATATAAAAATAAACAAGCATTTACATTTGTAGAACTTATAGTCGTGATGACTATAATGGCTATACTCTCTACTATATGATTTTGAGTCTATCAATCGTACCTCTCATGATGAAGAGATACGAATAGACTGGTACAGCTCAAAGATATCCATGATGGACTTGAGAGATACAGTGTAAATTCTCGACTTCCATTTCCAGAGGATATGATAGAAATTCAAGCAAATGGAAATACCTTTGCCTATCAGGGATATGCGTGAGATGGAGTTATAAAGGCTATTGGATATGATGGTGGAGGAAAAGATACAGAACATGGGACGTATCTCACGTATATGCTCTGAGATAATCAGAGAGATTTTCAACTTATGACCTATATAGTAGATCCATGACTCCTATCTCAGAATATAATTGTACCATCATACGCTTCTGCTATTGATTATGAATTACTGTATCCAAAAGTAACATGATCCCCACTATGAATTATGATAGATATCATAGAGCAAACTCCTTTGCAGAGTATTAATACTATAAAAAGCGTATGAAAATATGATATAGTCTCATGAACATGAACCTTAAAGGCATATTATTCTGATACTAATTATATTGATTCTACGCAAGAAAGTCTTACGCAGATAATATGAGATCAGAGTTGTCAGAGAATATTACAGTTATGAAATTCAAAAGGGAACGGTATATATACAATATCTCCATTATGATCAGCGAGGGTCAAGGTTTATTGTGACATGGAAATAGATAGTTGAGGTTGGACTCTTGTAGCTCGTAGCTCAGAGACTGCTTCTTCAGAAAATTTTTGATGGTTAGAATCTATATGAAACCCAGAGAATATGCTCACATTATATTCTCTGTGAGATGAAGTAAAGGATATATTCTTTGATCAAATATTGACTACTACTTTTACAGGTGCATGAGATATTGATGCAAGCTGGATAGCTGAGGCAATTGATAGTAGTGTTGTAAAAAATGAACTTACTACATCAGAAAGTCTTATATGATCGTGCACCATTATTACAAATACATCTCTTGGTGAGACACCTATATGTTTTACCTATTGGGGAGAAATAGATAGAAACGATGCTTATACCTTCAAGAGGACTGCAAATACATGACAGCATGGTTTACGGAACAATGGATACTCCTCTTCTCCAAATTTTTTAAATTCAATGAGAGATATGCAATGAATGATATTTATTAGATAACACTGTATGATGCAAAAGAAATGATTTACACTCGTAGAGCTTATTGTTGTTATAACAATACTCTCAATACTATCTACTTTGGGTTTTGTTATGTATACAGATTATTTGATATGAGTTCGTGATAGTAGTAGAATTCAGCAAATGACAGAGATACATAAATCGATTACATTGTATGGGACTCGTAGTCGACTTCCTCTTCCAGAAGAATCTGTATCTATTGTTTCAGGGGCAAGTGAAATATGAACACAGTGATATGCGAATCAAACGGTACTGGACACTATAAGATATAGTGATGGAGGAAAGGATCCAAAATCAAAAAAATATTATACCTATTTTCTATCATCTGATAGAAGATATGCTCAAATACTAGGTTTTTTTGAAGAAAAAACAGTGGGAAAATTACTTACTCTCCTCCCATATTCATATGCTGAAGATACAACAGATTATTCAACTTTATACCCTCAGGTATATGGAGTAGAACTAGGGATATTATTAGAGGATGAGACTCAAGTGCCAGTTCAAGAACTTAATTGAGAGACTCTTGATATCCTCACAACAACGGGGAGCTTAATTTCATATTTGAGTAATGATAATATTATCTCATGATCATGAGAAGCTCTTTTGGGAATGGTGCCAAATACAGATTGTAAAAAACTTTTGAATCTTATTCCATGATTACAAAGTGGGATCTATAAAGTAAATCCAAGCTGAATAAAATCAGTAAATGTATATTGTGAGATGGATGATTCAAATAAATGATATTGAGAAGGATGGACACTTGTTGCACGCACTCACACTACTGGGGGATTATGATTTTCTTGGTTACTCTCGTCAGGAAATGTATATGATGACTCGGCTATATATTCTATGGGGATAGATGTTAAAGATATTCGTTTTTCAGAAATTATGTTTGCAGTATATGACACGTGAAAGAATATAACGACAGCTGTGAAATATGATTTAAATAATCAATTATTTTTCTCTTCAGAAATAGACTCTCCAAATACAGACCTGTCATTGCAGTATTCAGAAACCAGTAATTGTGAAATTTTATATGATACTCAAAATCTAGATCAAAGTTGTTATAGAAATTTAGATCGTCCAGATAGACCATCTCTTCGGTATTGGGGTGCTTTTTGAAATACTAATTCATTTGTCTTTAATCGTCAAAATAGTGATTCATCTTGATTTATGTATAGTGATGGTTTTAAAAGTGGTAATAATTCAATGTACGCTAATGATTCCCTACTTTGAAAACAATGAATGTTATTTATAAGGTAAAACTCACAAAAAAACTTCTCAAGCATTGAGAAGTTTTTTTGTTTATAATTTTAGGATGGAACTATCCTTTTTTAATCTCCTTCATTTTAAGTACCTCGTGTTTTCGAGTTACTTTATTATATTTTCGGAGAGTTGGACCTTTTTTTCCAGCTTCAAAATTTCTTTTTTGGATATTCGTTGAGTGAACCATGTTTCCAGTCTCTGTAGAGTAGTATGCTACGTATGTTCTTTTTCCTTTTGCCATAACAGTGAATTATAAATAATAGTTTTTAAATCGCGAGGATTATATAAGGTTTTTTGTAAAAACCAAAAGATTTTTATCTCTTAGTAGGGAATGATTGCAATCGTTCCCTATACTTTCATAACATCAGCCTCTTTGTGCTTTGTTGCTTCTTCAATCTTTTTATTTGCTTCATCTACAATTTTCTGTAAATCTACTTCTAGGTCTTTGGCTTCATCTTCTGATATTTCTTTCTCTGTTTTTTGTTTTCAAATTTGCTTGTGAAGGTCTCATCTTATGTTTCTAATAGAAACTTTAGCATCCTCACCGTATTTTTTAACAACCTTAACCATATCTTTTCTTGTCTCTTCTGTCATTTGAGGTACTTTTATAAGTATGCTTTCAGCTCCAGCTTGAGGATTAAGACCAATATTTGCTGCTGTAATTGCTTTTGTAATAACACCTATTAGTTCTTTATCCCAAGGTGAAATAGAGAGTGTTTGAGGATCTAATATACCGATAGATGCAGAGTTTTTAATTGGCTGCATACTCCCATATTGCTCGATCATAATATCTTCAATGAGAGCTGGGTTTGCCCGTCCCATTTGAAGTTTACCAAACTCATTTTCTAGATGATGAAGTGCTTTATCGATAGATTGCTTCGCTTGCTGTAACATATATTTTTATATACTAATAAATAAATTATGAACTGATTATAGCTCTAGGCCAAGAAATAGCAATGTTTTTTCTCAGAGGTATTTTTGCAATTGTGATGTATTTTTTTCTTGAATCCACTTTCGAACTTGCGTTGCAGATACAGGAATAATACTCCGAGGGATTTCCTGCACTTTTATTTTAAATGGAAGTGTGCTTTGTAATGATAGGAGTGATATTACGGCAGAATCATTTTTTATATCTCCGCAATAGAGCGTAATGTGCTTAGTTTCTTTCGGAATATAGCTGAGTATATAATTTTTCCACTGCACATCACTTGGAAAATCAGGGAGTGCTCAGATTGATATTTGTTCCTCATATATCTCTTCTATGAGTTGTTTTCGAAGATCATAAGAGTATGGATTCTGAGAATCGGTCTTGTTTATAGAACCTATAAGAATAAGTGAGCTAGAATTTTCTTGTAGAGTAGCCTCAATGAGTAGTTGATGTCCGAGATGAAGAGGCTGAAATCGTCAGATGATGAGTCAGAGTGAATTCATTAATTTGCGTTAAAATATGCAGTAAGGTCTGGAATAATTTGTTTTTTTCGTGAAAGTCTTGTTCATAAAATAGCAAGATTATTTTTAATATTTACTCAAAATACAGTCTCAATAACGTGAGAATCATTTCAATCTCACACAATAGTGGTATTTATTTCTCATAGGATATCTACAACAGAGAGCATGATGAAATCGAGATTTTGTTCTTGTTTGAGTTCCTGCATTCAGATTAGTATTTCCTGCTTTCTTCCTAGCCCATATCCTGGATTCGTTGTTTCAAGTGTGCCAACTCAAATTTTATACTTTCAAAATTGAAAGTTTTTATAATCATATTGAATGAGGTCCTTTACAGGCATGTCTCACAGGTCAGACTTTGCCTCAAACATTGGCATTGCAAATGCTTCTAAATCTGGAATATTTGCTATAATTTGGAGCTGGGATGCTATAGCTTTATCTTCATGCGTTGTTGTAGGAGACTTCCATAGGAGGGAATCAGACATGATGCAAGCAAGCATCATAATTGCAGTTTTTTCTGATATTTCATATCAAGACTCTCTAAACATCTTATAGAGAATAGATGCTGTAGAACAGATAGGTTCTACTCTCATATTGAGAGGAGAGCTCGTTTCAAACCGCACTTTATGATGATCTACGAGCCAAGTGATATCTAATTCTCAGAGGTTCTCAGGGGCTTGTGACGCTTCATTGTGATCTACAAGACAGACTTCTATATTTGTATCAAGAGAGGTTTTAATCTCTGGCTTTGAAATATTATATTTTTCGAGTAAATACTCTGTTTCTTTATTGAGAGTTCATTGAATATATGGAGTTGCGCTGTATCATTTATTCCGTAGATATTCAGCCATGATAATGGCTGAAAGGGTACAATCTGTGTCAGGGTTTTTATGTCAAATAATCTGGATAGAAGTCATATTTTATTTTTAAGAATTTATGTATATTCTAAGTATAGAGGATTTTATGTATTTTCAATGCTATTTTTTATGAAATTTTTTGAGATTTTTCTTATTCTTTATATACTCATTTATATATTTATTTCATTGAATTTAAACTATATCTTCATTTCTGGGCTAATGTAAAAAATGTGTGCTATTTTTCCTTCAAATTCCTGTTATAAATCCAAAGAGAGATGAATGAAATAAGTCTCTCTTTTTTGA
>JAJOLH010000049.1 GCA_021129415.1 Candidatus Altimarinota bacterium
AAAATGAGTATTCATAAAATCTTTTTATTTAATAAATTCCTATATATCGTATCACACATCTGTTTCATCTGGCAAAATATATCCCTTGACGATTTTATTTTTTTAAACAACTTTCTCATGCTTGTGGGTTTGCAAAAAAATACAAAACAAATAAACTTAGAACCTAATAAAATCCAAAAATAAAACATGCTCTCACGACTTTTTAAATACGCGAGTAAAAACATACTCAGGAATACTTTTCTCTCGGCTTCGTCCGTACTGATTCTGACACTTTTGATGTTTTTTATAAATATTTTATTAGTACTTCATGATGTGAGTTTTCGTATTATAGATAATATTAATGAAAAACTTACGATTTCTCTCTATTTAGATGAGCAGTATGATAAAAATTCTATAGAAATTATAGACTTACAAAATGATATCAAAAAAGCAATCCCAGAAATATCGATTACTTATAAAACAAAGGATGAAGTATTGGAAGAGCTGAGAGAAAGAGACCCTGAACTTGTAAATATTCTTGAGAGACAAAATCCGCTCCCAGAAACTATAACTCTTGAGGATATCCCCTTAAAAAGATATGAAGATTTAAATCTTATTATAGAAAATAAACTCTTTGTACTGACAGAAACTGTTTCAGAGAGCTGAAATAAAAAAGAAGAATATTTTTCTACCTATACGCGTCAATTTGAGCGAATAGGTAAAGTGACATCTATATTGAGTATCCTACAAATAGGACTCTATGTTATCATTGTGACCTTTTTAATATCTATAGCTGTAATAATCTATTCTATAATCGGAAACTTTATATACTATTATAAAGACGAAATATATATTACGAGACTCGTATGAGGGAGTAAGCTATTTATCTACTGACCTTTTTCTCTTCAAGGGATGATGTATGTGGGACTTTCATTTATCATATCTACAGCATTGTTTTTGTTTTTACTTTCAAACCTCAAGTTTGTTTTTGGGCTTTCAGAACTATCACAAATATATACAGGAAATCTAGCTTGAGTGTTGTTTATTGAGGCTATAGTATTTCTTCTTGTTTGATGAGTAAGTTGATTTTTATCATCAAGAAGATATCTAAAAAAATAATATATGTTTTTCAAATCACACTGACTCCTGGGACAAAATGCGCGTAACCTAAGCTATATAAAGTGAGGAAATTTTAAACTGGCTAAGCGTCTTGCTGACTCAAAACTCACTACAAAAAAATATTTAGCAAAGCACAAAGTTTCAGTACCTGAAACACTTCAAATCATAGCAAAACACTCAGAGATTGAAGTAGAGAAAATAAAGCTCTTTATTCCTCCTTTTGTAATCAAGCCAAACAATGGATATGGTTGAAAAGGGATTCTTATAATAGATGAAATAAATATAGAAGGCAGTTTTGTAACAAACTCTGGAGATGTATACACTCCAGAAAAACTTGCGGAACATTTTACATATGTATTAGATGGTTTTTATTCCCTCTCAGGGTGAAGAGATAAGGTCATCATCGAAAAGAAAATCGTTCTCACAAAGGAGATAGAACTTCTATGAAAATACGGGCTCCCCGATATACGAATAGTAGCCTATAATATGGTTCCTGTTATGGCTATGATTAGAATACCTACAGCTGAATCTGGTGGTAAAGCAAATATTCACGGATGAGCTTGTGCTGCATGAATAGATATTGGTTCAGGAAGATTGACGTATATATCTTCAAAATGAAAATCAGTAAAATCAATTCCTGGAATAGGGGACGTGAGAGGGATTATAGTCCCTGATTGGGATAAGGTTTTGTCTCTTGCGGTTAAAGTACAATCAGTAACAGGGATTAAATTTCTTGGCTGTGATATTGTGCTCGACGAGGAATTTTGACCATTGCTCCTCGAAATTAATGTAAGGCCAGGACTCGAAATACAAAATGTAAATCTCGCTCCTCTTAAAACTCGTCTGGATAAAGTTGAGTGAGTCGATGTGAGCTCGGTGGAAAAATGAGTACGTATATGACGAGATCTATTTTCGGGAGATATAGAAGATAAAATTAAATCTCTCTCTGGGAAGAAAGTCGCAGGTCAAAGGGAATACCTCAAGATATTTCATGATGAGAAAGTATTAAATTATATAGCAGATATTCGTATATCTACTGGAGATAGTTTTATCTCATCAAGCTTTGTAGAAGAAATACTCAAAATAGAGATAGGAGAAAAAACGCGAATAAAACTAGAGTGTGAGATACTAGGAATTAAGAAAAACATCTCGTTTAAAATAAACGAAACATGAAATGATGGCACAGTAGTAGAAAATATGAGATTAGGAACAAATGCTCTTAAGTGATTTCTTGTGGATCCTTTTAAATACAAAAAATGAGAGAATCCAATACTTGTAGATTTGAATGAATTAAAAGGAAAGAATGTAGCAATTAGTAAAACTCATGAATCTCAGCTCCTTGCGCTGGACGAAGCACTCATGAAAATAGATAAAAAACTCCTCATACTTAAATATGTTACTCCCACAAATATTGATAGTGAGAGACAGAAATTTATAGAAAAATCGTGAGACTACGTGCCTAAATTTGAGTACAGAGAGATCCCATTTGATATAGAGGAGTTAGAACATAATTTAAGACTCATTGAGATACCAGATATCCCACTCTCGCAGTTATATGACAAAAAGCAGCAAGAAATATATAATAAACTTCAATTTCTAAAAGCATTTTTAGCGCAAAATACGTCAGATATGACGTTGTACAGCAAAAAAATATTTTGAGATATTATTGAGGAAAACTTTGCAACAGCAAAAGATATCATAAGTGACCGAGATAAAATAGTACTTGAGCAGGAGTTTCTGAGCTACGAGGATATCAAAAATTATATGAAAAAATTTAATCATATTTATGGTATCAAGCTCAAAATCCTACAAGCAGATACAACAGCAAGGTTTACTATGAAGTGAGATACCCTCGTATTTAGAAAATGATCGACAGTCTGAAAACGAGAAATGAGATCTATTATTGCTCATGAAGTAGAGGGGCATTACCTCAGAAAGATTAATGGGAGAAAATCTCCATTTTCAATTATGTCACGGTGAGCTGCAAGATATATAGAAACTGATGAAGGGATCGCTATTTATAATCAAAATAGATTTATAACAGCGCAAGATAAAAAGTATTATTCTATCTATGAGAGATACTATTTTACGGGTTACGCTCTAAAACACTCTTACAGACGACTTATAAAACATTTAGCTGAGTTTTATGATGATGATTACGAGAGAGTTTTTGCCTATATGTTGAGACTCAAGAGAGGATTCTCAGACCCTAGTCGAGAAGGAGCTTTTATGAAAGATGTAGTATATGTAAACTGATATCTTTCTGTGGAAGCTTATCTTGATATTTGATGAAGTTTAGAGGATTTATATATTTGAAAACTCCATTTGGATGATATTCATACCATCAAGGAGCATAATTTCTTTACGAAACATAAAAAAGACCTAGTTATACCATTTTCGGCTTAATACTTAATACATATTATATGAATAAACTTATAATCGCACTTGATAGTCTCAGTCCAGATAAAGCTAAGACTCTTATATTAGATATTTTAAATAAGAATACTGAATATAAAGATAGGATTCTCTTTAAAATACATGACATTCAATCTCTTATTGGATTTAATGGAATTGCTGAATTATTAGATGGAGTAGATTGTAAGCTCATGCTAGATCCTAAGTGGCATGATATACCAAATACACTTAAAAACTATATATCTCAACTCTCAAGCTCAGGCTTAGTAGATAAAGTTGAATACATAACTATCCACGCAAGTGGTTGAAGTGAGATGCTCAAAGTTGCTCAAGAAACTAAGACTACTCACATGCCGCATGTAAAGCTATTAGCTATAACAGCAATGACTTCTCTAGATGACGAAGATACTGGTTATATATTTGATAATACAGCTAAACACTCAGTCTTGAGGCTTACAAAACTCGCTTTAGACGCAGGAATAGAATGAGTTGTGTGCTCAACTCATGAAGCTTCTGTTCTGCGAGAAGTATACGGAGAAGGCTTTGATATTATTACTCCATGAGTGAGGTTTGTAGACTGAGATGCAGGAGATCAAAAAAGAATCATGACACCAGCAGAAGCAATGAGAAATGGATCAACAAATATTGTGATGTGAAGACCTATCTTGGAGGCTCTAGATGTACAAGGGGTTATATCTAGATACTTTTTAGAAACACAAGGAGTAACATATATTCCTGAGCACAAGTGCGGATTTGAAAAAATGTTATATCGTGGAGATTGGAAAGAAGTACTCTCATATATAGGAGCGTTTTACTTCCGTCCTCAGGGAGGAAAATATGTTAGATTTACCTCTAAAGTTGTATCAAATGCGTATATAAATATCTGAGCAATAGAGAGAAGTTTCAGTGTTATAGATAGAGCTACGAGTGAGCTTGCGACGCAAATTCGAGCTCAACATATACAGGCTGATGTTGTGGTATGAGCGCAAATGTGAAGTGTACGGATTTCTCTCTCTCTGGCTAAAAAGCTTTGAGTAGATGAGTCTGTATATACTGAAAAGACGGGGAGTGACAATGGTAGTATGGATTTAAAGCGTCACGCAATAGATCTCACAGGAAAGAAGGTTATATTATCAGAAGATATAGTGAGTCGAGGAACGACGATTGCAAAAATGCGTGAAGTGATGGAATCCCTATGAGCAACCGTTGTTGCCATTGCTTGTGTGTGAAACAGATATGAGCAAGACTCCCAAGACGGGATCCCTATTATTAGCTGCTTTGTTCCACCCAAATTTGAACTCTACTGGGATGATAACACTCCAGAGGATCAAAGAAAAGATTTCCCTAGGCTACCAGAGGATGCTATAATCGCTGAGAAACCAAAAAACCAATGGTGAGAATTAGTCGAGAGTATGAGAGGATAATATTCCACATCTTTTCCACATTAAAAGTATCTTTCAGTTTGCCTGGGGAATATTTTTTTGTATCTTAATATAAGTATATATTTTAAAGTCGAAGATATGACACTCACTCCAGAACAAGATCTGATTAATGTCCGTGATGGACGTGATATTAGCCCGTTTGACCTTTACTCCGTGGATCAGTTATCATTAACTGACCTCGGAGTAATTTTTGAAATCGCTAGAAAATTTCGTGAATATAAGACATATAAATTTAATCTGAGTAAAGGAAACACTCAAATAAATTGTTTTTTTGAGAACTCAACCCGTACGCTTGCGAGCTTTGATCTGGCAGCTAAACACCTATCTATGGATACAACCAGCGTATGATGATCTAGCTCTGTAAAAAAATGAGAGAGTTATTTGGATACAGCTCAAACACTTGATGCCTATAATTCAAAGATTATAGTCGTACGCTCAACGCAAGCATGAGTAGCGCAAATGCTCTCTCGTCACACTGGAGCAAGTATACTTAACGCAGGAGATGGCTGGCATGAACATCCAACTCAATGACTTTTGGATATACTTACGATTCTTGATCATTGTGAGTCAGAGGATTTAAAGTGAAAAACAGTAACAATAGTTGGAGATATCATGCACTCACGAGTATTCGGTTCACTCGTAAGGCTCTTGAAACAATTGAGTGCAACAGTGAGAGTAGCATGTCCTATGACGCTCTGGCCAGAAAAAGTTGAGCAATTTGGAGTAGAAATGTATAGCGATGTAGAAAAAGCCCTAACCTGAGTAGATATTGTCTACGCTTTGAGGATGCAAGAAGAGCGATGAGCAACGGGATTCATACCATCTCTTAGAGAGTATTCAAAGATGTATGGAATATCTAAAAAGAGATTAAGTCTTGCAGCAAAAGATGCAATACTCTTACATCCAGGGCCAGTTATTCGTGACATAGATATTCATAGTGCATTATCTGCAGTAGATGACCAATCTCATATTCTAAAACAAGTTGAGAATGGACTAGCTATTAGAAAAACACTTATTTGGCTATTTACAGAAAGAATGGATGGAAAAACAAAAACTTTTACTCGAAAATAATATATAGTATGTCGACATTAATTAAAAATTGAAGAGTCATAGATCCAGCAAATAACAGAGATGAGGTTTGTGATATTTTGATAGAGCATTGAAAAATCTCTAAGATTTGAAAGCATTTAGATGCTTTAGTTGAAAATACCATAGACGCGTCAGGACTTGTAGTAAGCCCAGGGTTTATAGATATGCAGGTACATCTCAGAGAGCCTGGAAGAGAGGATCAAGAAACAATAGAAACAGGATGTAGGGCAGCACTTGCAGGTTGAGTAACATCAATCGTATGTATGCCAAACGTAAAACCTACAGCAGACAATCAAACAGTGATTGAATACATTATTTCAAAGGCTTCAAAGCTAGACCTTGCGAGAGTGTATCCAACTGGAGCAATTACTAAATGACTATGAGGAAGTGAGCTTGCTGAAATGAATGAACTTAAAAGCTCATGAGCTGTAGCAGTGACAGATGATGGGCTTGATGTCCAGGATGAGAATATTCTCAGAAGAGCTATGCAGTATGCAAAAAACTGTGATATCTTACTCATGAGTCACTGTGAGACTAATACTCTTACTGATGGTGGAGTTATGCATGAGTGATGGGTATCAACACAGATGTGAGTCCCATGAGTACCAGCTATCACGGAGGATATGGCAGTTTATAAAAATATCTTGATTGCTGAGGATACAGGTGCGAGGCTCCACCTTTTACATAATTCTACATCAGGTGCGATGAGAGCTATTAGAGAGGCTAAAGCTAGGGGTTCAAACAATATCACGGCAGAAGTCACGTTTCAACATTTTTCACTCACAGACGAAGCCTGTCTAAACTATGATACAAATGCAAAAATGTATCCACCACTCAGATCACAAGAACATATTGATGCAGTTATTGATGCGATCAATGACGATACTATAGATGCGTTTACCACGGATCATGCACCACATACTCAACCAGATAAACTCATGGCTTTTGAGGATGCTCCAAATGGATTTATAGGACTTGAAACTTCTCTCGCGATCGCGAATACGTTTCTTGTAGAAACTGGAAAAGTAGACCTACCAAAAGTAATTCAAAAAATGACATCTGGACCAGCGAAAATTCTTTGAATCCCATGAGGAAATTTATCTGATGGCTCCCCAGCAGATATAGCAATATTTAATCCTAAAACCGAGTGGATTGTAGATGAGAATAAGTTCTTTTCCAAATGAAGAAACTCTCCATATATTGGTCATACTCTTACTGGAAAGGTGATTCACACAATGGTAAATGGAGAAGTGAAATTTCAGGATTGAAAAATAATCTAAAAATTATAATTGATATTTAGCAATAATCTAATACTCTTAAGATATATTTTTTAAGAGTATTTTTATGTCTGCAAGTTGAACTGACTTTTTAACTACTGGGTGAGAGCAGTTTGAGGTCGCATTGTGAAATGATGGGGTTTTAAATAATTGAACTCATTTCTGAAGGTTTTGATTGTCTCATGGTTTTATAGAGAAAATTTCAAAAAAATCTCGAAATGATAATCTATCCCCCAATGAAGATACACTATGAAGAGAGTGTTATAGTTTTTCCGAAAGAGAGAATAGAGCTTTTGTAATTACTGCAAATGAGGCTAAGAGCCTAGCTGCAAAAATAGGGACAGAACTCTCAATTGAAACTGATCCAATTTGAAATCTCTATATAAAAGTTGAGTGAGGCAGTGAACGAACTCATATGGTAGGATCGCACCTAGATAGTGTTGAAAATGGAGGAAAGTATGATGGTCCAGCTGGAGTTGCAGCATGACTAGAGATACTCCAACAAGTATTGCACCATAAAAAAGAGTGAACTCTTCAAAATTCTTTTTGTCTTACGGTTTTCAGAAGCGAGGAATCATGACCACATAATGGAGTGGCTTGTCTTGGAAGCGCTGTAGCAACCTGAAATATATCAAGTGATAAGTTAGAGCAAATAGTATATAAAAACGAAAATTGAATACCAGTTTCATTAAAAGATCACCTAGAATCAAGTCTTAGAAGATACTTTGAAGCTGTTGAAATAGATGCAAGGTGTGAGCGTCGAGAAATGCTCTGGTGAGAATGAGATGATTATATAGACCATGAATGGTGGTACTTTTTTTGTGAAGAACAGGGAATTTCAAAAGAAAATTATTCAGATGGGATCTGGTGGGAAAAAATTTCTGATTCATTGCTTTCTCCTAAAATTTCAAGAAAAAACACTGCAAGTTATCATGAACTCCATATAGAACAAGGGACAATTATAGAAAATGCAGAAGTAGACTGAAAACAAGTACAATTATGAATTGTATCTTGATGAATTTGATGAGCCAAAAGATATAAAACAACACAAGCAATTTGAGTAGAATCAGAGGAACTTTCAGCTTGAGATTATGAAGTATATAGTTTTGAAGTGCTTTGATTTTCAGACCATACCTGATCTACTCCAAATAATCCTGAACTAGAGAATTCTGAGTATAGAAGAGACGCAAACATAGCTACAAACTTATTCTTGAAAGAGTTTTTAGAGCAAGATTTTGGAAATCTTGTTTCTTCAGAGGTAAATTATGAGCCTTGAAACAAAAATCCTGAATGATTTACTAAAGTACCGTTTCATCAAAATATTTCTCTAGCAATTAATAAAGACAAGAGGAATGAGTTTGAGAGTTTTTATGCTCAGTATATTCAGGAGTTACAAAAGAGTACAAAAACTCAGTTTACAAGCCTATCATATACACAAGCTTTTTGAAAAATAAGAGCAGTATCTCGAGACTCAGCGATTTCTACTGTTTCTACTCTTTTGTGAATTTCAAAATCTGCGAGTCAAGAATTTCAGAGGCAAAAACAGGAAGATCAAGTAGAAAAACAATTCGGTACGACAAGAGCAACTCTTACAAATGTATGTTTAAGTTCACAAGGCTTAGATTTTAGTTTAGATGTACGTGAAGTAGATGCTGATGATGTAGGGATTCTTACAGATAAAATATCTACTCAGCTTCAAGATATAATTCCAGAAGGATTATCAGGATTAAATAAAGTATCTGAAAAAATACATCAAAAGATTGATAAGAGCCTCAGAGATAGAGCAAAAAAAGTAGCAGATATATTATGATATACAACTATATTTCTTCCTTCGGTTCCAGGTCACGATGCCGACAGAATCGCTGCAGCAGGAATACCTATTGGAATGATTTTTGTACGACAAGAGAATGGAGTGAGTCATAATCCATGAGAAAAAATGAGAAAGAGAGATTACAATATCGCTTGTCATACGATGATGAAAGCTGTACTTGCAAATATGGTGTAGAGGTTAATTATATAATAGTATTCTGTAAGTTCTGATAGATGAATAACCCATGAGAATATCAATTCAAAAAAGCCTGTGATGTCTCTGGGCTTATTGTTAATGGACCTAATGATCGCGACCCTCAAGTCGATAATACTTGAAGGTTTTACCAAGCTCTAGAATGAAATCCTCTTTTAGCTCTTGGTGAGTGATATGCGGCAGGGCACCTTGATGCAAAGGATCTTTGAGGTATGGTTTCTGCACTTTTACAAGCAGAAATGAGAGGTGATATACAAAAACTTCTCACTATACCTCAAAAATTAAGATTATGGGTTCATTATATGAGATGAAGATTGAATTTAAATAAATTTCGATGAGGGCAATCTAGGATTGCTGATGATCATTATGACTTAGATAATGAGCTTATGCTCTCAATGTTTTGAGAAGAGAAGAAATATACAAGTGCTTTTTATTATCCTGAGTATTGAGAGTTTGATCTTGATTTATTTCAAAAACTTGATCTACATATTGCTTGAATGCGGATGGGGTTGAAAGAAGGTGATAGAGTGTGTGACTGGGGATTTTGATTTTGAACGAATACTCGATATCTAGTAGAAAAATTCTGAGTTCATGTTACTGGTATTACTATTTCAAAAGAACAACATGCATATGCGCAGCAT
>JAJOLH010000009.1 GCA_021129415.1 Candidatus Altimarinota bacterium
GTAGTTTCCCCCTTTATCATTAAGTAATCACTTATTATGATCCTTATCTCATGATTGCGCTATTTGTTGAGCTAACTCAGGATTATAAGTAACATGTGATGAATTGAGAAGTGCAGCAACTTCAAAGTCTGCCAATGCCTGTTGAAACATAGGATTATTATATATTCCTGTTGCAATTCCACCACTAGCCCCTACAACAACTAATTTCTCTTTTTCTCAAAGCTGTAATACCATAATATTTTCTACTAAAAAATAAACTTACTTAATAGTATAAGTAAGTTTATGTGAGTGTCAAAATATATTTTGACTTTGAGGGATTATATTTTTTTAATACTTCATCACTCTTTATTGTATCTATCAAGAAATGCTATCGTTGTATGATGCCCGTTGGGATCTTGTTTCCACTCTTGATAGTATTCACAAAAGTTTTCTAGATCAAAATAATCATCTTCACCCATGAGATGCGCTTGTAAAAGTCTAAGAGAAGCTTGTTTTCACTGAATATTTGGAATAGTGATACTCTCTCCTGATGAGAGAGTAATTTCTACTTCATAGTCTTCTATTTCTGGAAGAGTTGCTATGTAATCTGCGAATTTCATATGTGTTTAGTAAGAGATTTCAACGGTTGAGAGAACTGATTTAAGTTTTGCAATCTTAGCCTCGTCAAATGCGTCATAACATGCTGAGTATCTGATAAATTGTTCTCACTTTTGTCCCTGAAATGGTACTCATACAACACCAATAAGAGTAATAATTTGTTTATTATAATCCTCTGAGTTTTCTACGGCTTTCCCATTGATGAATTTTGGACAATCAAACATCATAAAGAACCCTGCGTCTGTATTACATGCTGGATGAAGTCCAAACTCTGTAAATACTCCTCTGAGTATTTCAAGTCTCTTTTGGTATATTTCTTGATTTTTCTTCGCGTCTATTTTAGCTTGAGGAGTTTCTAGGTATTTTTCCATACCAGATATGAGTGGGCCAAATGGTCCTGAATCTGTGTTTCCTTTTACCTTTGCAAGCTCAGAGATGAAGTCATTACTTCATACTGCCATTCCTAATCTCCATCCACATGCTGAGAATGTCTTTGAGATAGAAAGAAGTTCTATCCACTCTAGATCTGGATAATCTTTAGCTACTTCTGTAAGGGTCACATGACTTGTATGAGTGAGAGCTGTATAAGCTCCATCATTTACCAGTCTGATATTGTTTTTGATACAGTATTCTATCAGATCAATCCATTCTTGTTTTTGTGCTCCTACTGGACATGGATTTCCTGGTTTTACTACGAGAATCATCCGAGGTTTTGCTCCTTCTGGGATGTGTTTAATATTGAGAGCAAAGTTTTCATCAGCATACATTGGCCATACAAAACTTTTTTCACCAAGGTATTCACTCCACGTTCGAGTGATGTCATATGAAGGTGCATTTACCATAAAACCATCATTATCTATTTGTACATCTGTTCTATTTGCTCCACACGCGATAGGAAGAAGTCCAAGAGTAGTTTTCTCTCATGGAAGTATTTGAGAACTAATATGGTCATATTCATCGATATTTACTCCAGTATTGAGTTCTATAAAGTTTTGATTAAGTTTATTCTTTGAATTATTTTCTTGATAGGTATGAATTCTCTGATCATCTTTCAGTACCTCAGCAGCAACAAGTTCTTGTAGCCTCTTTGGTGGAGTCAGGTCTGGTTCACCTGAGCCTATATTAATCAGGTTTTCTGCTCCATTTTCTTCTTTATAATCAGCAACAAGCATTGCAATTTTTTGAAAGAGATTTACTCATCCTTCTCCTAGGTATTTCATAGTTTTAATTTATTTTTTAATAATATAATCTGTTTTAAATCCTGGCTTTAGAGGAATAATATTTCCTAAATTTTCTATCTCTGATTTATCCATATCAGCAAAATGGAAAATTTCATCGTGAGTTTGCTTAATATCCTCTCCATATGGATTAGAAACTACTGCGTTTCCAGCATATGAATTATTCTGATCTTTTCAAATACAATCTACTCATACCATAAAAAATTGGTTTTCACTACTTCTCCCTTTACTTAAACTTGCAAATATATCAGGTTTATTTCGTCCATCCACCCAAGCATACGGTGTAATGACACACTCTACCCCTGCATGTTTGTATGTTTCATAGAGTCTTGGATATCTAATATCAAAACAGATTGAGAGTCCTATTTTCCATCATTCTAACTCAAATACACTTAATTCTTGTCAGGCAGAATATATTTCAGGTTCTACACTCTGAGTGAAAAGGTGATTTTTTCTATACTTTGTAATTATTTCTCCATCTTTTCAGATAACTAATACAGAATTAAATGGTTTCTCATTTCCATTTTTCTCAATGAATCCAAATATTAGATTGATGTTATTATTTTTTGCTAACTCTTTTATTTGGGAGATAGAACTCCCATCGACAGACTCTGCGAGAGTGAATACATCCTTATCTAAAACATATGCACTGAGTGCAAGTTCTGGAAAAACGATAATACTTGTATCTGGTTTAAGAGATACAGCATGAAAAATAAGTTCTTGCATTTTTCCTATATTTTTTTGCTTATCTTTCCAGGCAGCATCAAAATTTATAAGACAAATTCTCATATTTTTAGTGAAATTATCGAGTTAATAAGTGACTTGATAGCATTTTAGATATTCATACCCTTACCGATCCAGCTGTTACAGCGAGACCAGCTCCACGAGATTTAATGACATGAGGAAGAGGATCAGAGAGAATATCTGTTGAAATCACAGCGAGGTTTGATGTCCCATCTAGAGTTCCTAAATCAGAATTCTTAAGAACACTCATAAGTCATACCTCAAGAGATAACTTTTCTCCTGCATAATTCATTTTTGCAACATATCTGAGAACCTTTCACTGACTCTCAGCCATAGAAGCTTGAGTAGAAAATGACGCATCTTCATTCTCAAGTTGATTTAAAAATTCTTCTCCTGAGTACTGTGCATATTGCAGTCATACTAATGGATTCACTTGTACATCTGTAATATCAATCTCATGTCCTGCATAACGAGCTAGAATAACGAGCTTTCGAGCGACATCAAGTCAATTAAGATCATCCCATGGGTTTGGTTCTGTATATCATTGCTCTTTTGCATCTCTCACTATTTGAGAAAATGTTTTTTCTTGTTTTTCTAATTCTGAGAGAATATATCAAAGTGTTCATGAAAATACTCCTTCTATCTTATGGATATTATCAGCTATACCGTTTGTTCGTTCATGTACAAAATTGAGTATTCAAGCTCAGCCCATCACAGTTGTGTTTGTATCATATCTACGAGCATAAGTAGTCAGTTCGTTAAAGTCAGTTTGAGAATACAGTGATATTGGGTTTTTATTAGCTGTTACCAAGAAATTTTGAGATTCTAGTAGTATCTTTTTATGTAAATCTAAAAGCTCTTGTTTTCAGGCTGTAACATCTGCAAAAACTATTTCTCAATCTAACCCTGCATTCTTGACGATATCTACTATATCTTCTATCTTATCAAAGGGAGTACTATTTTGAGAGAAGCAAGAAATTGCTGAGTTTCGTGAGCTAGAAATATCCTCTAATATCTCTAGAGAAACACCTCCCTCATCAAAGATGTAAGAATCAGAGTTTGCAATACCAACTATTTCTGAAGGATTTACATGATTACCTTTTACATCTTTTCTTAGAACCTGAGAGATGAGTTCTCTTCCTACATTTCCAGATGCTCAAAGTATAAATATTCGTTGTTTCATATTTATTTATTTATTATTAATACATTCTTGTAAGATTTCTACAGCGTTGAGTGCTGCTCATCTAAGTAATTGATCTCCACTTACGAATAGCTCTACTCCTCTATCACCAAAAACATGATTTTTTCTTATTCTCCCAACTTCAACATCATATTTACCTGTTGCATTTAAGGGCATAGGATACATATTATTTGTTGGATCATCTACAAGTTCTACTCCTGAAGTATTCTTTAGAATCTCTCTAATATGATCTATATCTACTGGAGTTTTTGTTTCTAAAATAATAGATTCACTATGTGCTCGCAAAGTAGGTATTCTTACAGCTGTACAACTAATACTTATGCTATCATCTTGGAATATTTTATGAGTCTCCCAAGTTACTTTCATCTCCTCTTTGGTATAACCATTCTCCTGAAATGCATCTATGTGAGGTATTACATTGAAGGAAATATTATGAGCGAATTGTTCTACTACTGGTTCTTCTCAGTTAAAATATTTTTGCGTATTACTGAGAAGTTCTTGCATTCATGGGGCTCCAGCGCCACTGGTAGCTTGATAAGTAGACATTAGAATTTTCTGGAGTCAGTACTGTTTGTAAATTGGATAGAGAACAACTGCAGCTATTGCGGTAGTACAATTCGGGTTTGCTATGATTTTTGCATCTCATATAGCATCTCCATTAATTTGAGGAATAACGAGAGGTACATTTTCATCATATCTAAATGCAGAAGAATTATCTATAACCACAGCTCCAGATCTTACAGCAATATCAGCGTATTGTTTTGATATATCTCATCCTGCTGAGAATAAAGCGTAATCAAGTCATGTGAAAAAATCATCTCATACCTCCTGAATAGTTATATCTCCAAATGGTGTAGATATGATATTACCAGCCGATCTAGATGAGCCCCCGAGTCTTAACTCCCCCATAGAAATATTTAAATTTTTTAGACAGAGCATCATCTCTACTCCAACAGCACCACTCGCTCCTACAATTCAAATATTATATTTTCACATATCCGTTATTTTTAGGAAATATTATCTACAAACTCTTCATGTAATACATTAATAGCTTTTTGCATATGCCTTCCTTCTATTCCAAATACCATAGCTCTCTGTAATCTCCCCTGAGATACAATCTCGATATTAATATCATTTTTGGAAAGAACGTTACTTGCTTTTGCTAAGAGACCTATATGGTTTCTCATATGCTGACCTATACAAAAAACGAGGGCCATGTCTGTAGTATATTCCACAAATTCCATATGTGTATTTTCACGAATGTTACATATCATTCTAAGTTCCTCTTCCATCTTATCAAGTTTTTTCTGAATATCCTTTGTTCCATCAATAGTAAAAGCAACCTCTGTCTCAGATGCAGATATAATATCTACAGAAAAATACTCTTTTACTGTATTAAATATATTTGCTAGTAATCCCGGCTGAAACATCTTTGCTGAACTGATAGAAAAAAATATTATATTTTTTCTTCCTCATATGAATAGTCTTCATATGTCTCATTCTCCTCATTCTTTAAGAGCAGGAACAACCCAAGTACCACTTCTTCTCGTGGTACGAAAAGGGTCAAATAAATGGATTTTTACTCAGGCTTCTTGTACCTCTTCGCGTATTGCTTGTGAATGTAAAAGTTTAGCATTTGCTCCACTATCTCCCGTTATTTCTCTCGCAGTTACATAATCAAGCTCTGTAATAAGTCTTGCAGATTCAGGTTTATATAAGATCCTTGGATCTGCACTCAATACTCATTTCACAGATTTTTGAATCTCTAATATTCCCTCGTATCACTTATGTGCAAATCCAACAATACAGATAGCTGCTGTAGCATCCGTATATCACCTCCCCATAGTATTTTCTATCCCTTCACTAAAAACTCATATATATCATCAAATAATTGGGATATTTCAATTTTCTAGTTCTAAATTTGCAGCTAGAAATATTTTATCTTCTAAACTTTTAAATATTTCACGGTCACTCTTTTTATCTGTTTCGTGAGGTTTAAGTATATGAGAAAGATCAATATTTTTTCATTTTACAGAATCTTTTGAAACTTCAGATATTACCTTGGATAAAATTTGAGAAGATAATAGTTCTCAAAATCCCACAAGAGAAAATACATCTCCATTTTTATCCTGCAATGAATAATCATTATGAGAGCTTGGTTTTAGTTCACTATCTAATAGATTCATATAAAATTCTATTTTTCCTTTGAACTGTTCGAATAATTCTTCAACAAACTCACTAATATCAATCCCATGAATAGAAAGCTTTTCTTGCGCAATATATAAATGGAAATCATGGAGTATATCTACAATCCTCCATACTTCTTTTTTATCAATTATAGATTGTCCTAACTGCTGTCATATTTCAATAAGATGATCAGTAGTATTTACTTGTGGAGATCTAATAGCTGATACAACTATAATTTGTTTCTTTCACTGTTTATTATCCTCTAGAATATTCAGAGAGCTTTTATAGAGTTCAGCTGCATTCTCTCATCACAGTTTTTTTACAATTATTTTCATTTTTTAGAGTGTTGCTATTTTATATCTTCATGTAGAATACTTTCAATTTCTCAATATTCAAAATTATTTTCATTCAGGATTTGATTCATGAGAGTAATTCCATATGGCTCATTTTTATTTCCATGAATCAATATGATAGAACCCTCTTCTGGAGATTCTCATTTTGCAAGCCACGCATTTGATCAAAGAGGGATTAGTCCATAAGTATAGATTGTTTCCTTTCTCATAGAATCATCAGACACAAGTCACGGATATCTCATGAAAATAGAGGGTATTTGTCACCTTGCTAATAATTTTTTCTCCACATCTAAGAGTTCATCCTCTAAATCAAGTCCTGGAGTTAATAAAAAGTTATGAGAAAAATCTACACCATGATCATAATTATGAGTTTTTGTATGATTTATCCATGAGATATTTAATTCTCACGAATTATTTTTTTCTAATAGCCAATCATAATCGTTTTGGTGTCACTGTATCCAACTACTTGTAATAGCGATTCAGATATTTTTATGTCATAGTGACATATAGTTCTCTATAAATTCTTTTTCAAACCCATGCTTTCATGACGGGCAAAAATCTGCAGTAAGAAATACTTCATCATCGCTATGATTATGAGTAATTCAGTTATTCTGTAGTGGAGATTGAGTGTTTGGTACGTGCTCGTATACTGTGTCTTGATGTTTTTTATAATCTGATAGATTATATAGCTCTGAGTAGTTTGCTGTATCTCTAATATTTCAGGCAAGAACGACCGAAGTTTCATAAGTATTATCTTGCAGTACTAGATACTTTTCTTGCGAGTTTTGTGAAAACTTCCTCATAATGAAATAACTATTTCACTGATAACTAAATTCTTTTTGAAATACTTCTAACTGAGATATCTCTCAGAGATCACTTGCATGAGAAAATATATTTATATAACCAGCCTCCTTTTTATACTCATCTAAATACTCTTCAAAATCTGTAGTGATATACATAAATAACTCTCTGTATTCTGGATATTTATTCTCATATTTGTTACTCGTTTCTATGATACTCTTTATTGCAGAAATAACCTCCTCAGGCTTGTTTTCATTTCAAGTTAATCATTCTTGTATTACATCAAGTCGCTCATCTATTTTTTCATAAATGCTCATGGAAAATACAGGAGTACTAAATAACAAGGCAAATAAAATTATGAGTATTTTTTTCATGGGTTTCTTTTAAATATTATAAATCTTCATTCACTGCTGCGTAGAAATAAGATATGAATTATCACTTAAATATACTCAAGCTTCAGAATTTTTATACGCTACATCAAGTACCTTATTATATTTTTCTCTATATTTTTCTTTTCAAAAATGCGCCCAAATATCAAAATTTAATAATATCATACTCTCATAAATCTGCTTTAAAATCAGAAATATTTTTTCATTCAATAGAATACCTCTGAAAGTCAGAGTATTCATTCTTGATTGCTCAAATTTGATTGTCAAGCCAAGATTTATCTCACTCTTGTCAGTTAGAAGCTGTGTCAATAAACACAACTCTTTTATCTCTCCCTATCGTATCTGCAATCTGTTTCATTACAGTAATTTCACTTGAGATTGCTATTATCATAATCTATTATAAAGAAATATTTTCTTCTTCTCCTGTTTTTAAATCTTTCATAATATACTTTCCTTTCTCTATCTCCTGCTCTCAAAGGATTACAACATGAGAGTAATTATTCTTATCTGCATATTTCACAGCTTTTGGAAGCTTTTTTACTGAGAGTCCGAGATTGATATCTTTACCTGAAAGTCTGAGCGTGCTTGCTAATTTTTGTAATTGTGTAAAATCTATCCCTTCAAGCATTGGGAGGTAATATTTTGGAGTATGTGTATTTTTGATTTCGTCTAGGAGATTATGCCCTTCAAGAAAGAGTTTCATTGTCTCATCCCCTGGTGCAAATCCTATAGCTGGGATATTTTCTTTTACTCCAAATATTTTTGCAAGTCCGTTGTATCTTCCTCCTCCAAAGAGAGCTCTTGGATTTTCTGGATTTTTATCAAAAACTTCAAATATAATTCCATCGTAATAATCAAATCCACGGATCAAATCACCAGCAAACTCTATTTCATCACCATATCAAAGTTCCTCCAGATTTTTCATGATACTCGTAAATTCAACGAAACTCTCAGATCATGCAAGTGAAACAAAGCTTTCTTGCAAATTAGTTATAGTTCTCGCAGACATAAAATCATGTAATACTTGAGCCTCTCATCTTAGTCACAATTTTTCAAGCTCATCTTCAAAGACATCTTTTTTAAGTTTTGCATATTTATCAAGGAGTCTCATAAGATTTCTCTCAGTTTCTTCGTCATCAAGTTCTAATACAAGAGAAAATAAATCATTAATAAGGCCTCTATGATTGAGTTTCAGACTAAATGATCCTTTGGGTGCTTTAAATGCTCTCATAAGTTCAAGAGAGAGAGTGAGAATTTCACTATCTGCGTTTACAGAGGACTCTCCAAAAATATCTGCATTTAGTTGCCAAAATTCTCTATTTCTTCACTTTTGTGGTTTCTCATTTCTATAAAAATTGGTAATAGAAAACCATTTAATAGGTTTATCAATTTCTTTCCATTTTCTACTCACCATGCGTGTCACGCTTGGTGTCATCTCAGGACGAATAGCGAGACCATCAAGTTCACCGTTTCTATTAGTGATCTGAGTTAATTCAGATCCACCAACATCTTCACCAGATTTTGCTTTCCAGATATCAGTAGACTCAACTAATGGTCCAAGATATTCTTCGAATCCATAACTTGTACATACTTGCCTCCAAGTATCGAAAATATATTTTCTCACTTTAAATTCTTCTGGAAACCAGTCGCTGGTTCCTTTTGGTGGTGTATTTGGTATTTGCATATGCTTTGTGATTTATATATTA
>JAJOLH010000038.1 GCA_021129415.1 Candidatus Altimarinota bacterium
GCAGAAGCCTGCAAAGCTTTGTAGCCCGGTTCGACTCCGGGTGGTACCTCCAAATATACATAAAAATAAAACCAACTACTATTAGCTGGTTTTATTTTTGGTTTTAAATCAAACCTTTCAATAACATACTCTCTTCCTCCTGTGAAAGATATTCCCATTTTCCACTTTCGATAGTGAGTTTTAAGCTTCCTATACTGACTCTTTTGAGTTCTAATACTTTTAAAGAAGTCCCAAACTTAGCGTCCTTCATCGCTCCGAACATGCGACGAATATGTCTGTTTTTTCATTCATCTATTTGTACTCTGAGTCTTGTTTTTGCTCACATATTCCCAATCTTTTCTACGACAAGAGCTTTGAGTAAGCCGTGAGGGCTATCTACTCATGAAAGTGCTTGGGATATATGTTCATCAGTGACATGACCTCGCACTAATATTTCATATATTTTTATGCAACCTCCTGGTTTTGTTAGGTGATTTCCTATTTGCCCATCTTGCGTAAATAATAAAAGTCCTTTAGATTCTAGATCGAGCCGTCATATGGGCATCCAGCCATCATTAAAGGCCCAATCAGGCAAGAGATTATATACTGTTTTTCGTCCATGCTCATCTGACCGAGTCACTATATATCATTTTGGTTTATTAAGTGCGAGTAAATTATTTGAATTAATTGTTGCTTTCATTGGTTGATTCTACTGATTTAGAAGTGTTTTTAATTGCCTATTTATTTTTCTATATTATACTACAGACGAAATATATTTAAACAAACAATTATGGCAAAACCAGCAAGAGTATTATGAAAATTTCAGTGTAAAAAAGGTGATTTTGGATTCGTGATTCCAGATGATAGAGCAGACTGGGGAGGGGATTTCTTTGTGCATCAAAAAAACTTTAACTGAGCAACAGATGGGAAAAGAGTTGCTGCTGAAGTTATGGATAGAGACAGTGGGAAGAAACCAGAAGCAAAAATCCTAGAAGTCTTTTCAGGAAAAAATAAAGAAGAAGATTTTGGTAAAGTTAAAAAAGAAAGAATAGTGGAAAAAACAATTGAGTGAATATACAGTGGATGAGACGGAAATTTCTGATTTGTAGATGTGGAGGGTGAATCTCAAGGATATTTTGTATACGGACTCAAAAAGAATGGAGCCCGAGATGGAGATACAGTAAGAGCAGAAGTATCTGATTTCAATGGAAAACCTGAAGCTGTAGTAGTAGAGATACTTTGAAATGAATGAGAGGTATTAGTAGGGAAATATTCAGATAATGATAAATTTGGATTCGTGCAACCAGATGATAAATCAGGAGATATATTTATCGCAGGATCTCGAAAATGATACGCAAAAGATGGTGACAGAGTAGAAGTAAAAATCATCAAACGATGAGGAAAGAATCCAGAAGGGCTAATAATAAACGTTTTATAGAGAAGGTATTTCTATAAATACCTCTTTTGGATTCTTATGTTCTTCAACTCTGTTTTTGAAATCTTCAGATATATTTGAGAGCCTTATATAACTATTTCACTTTTTTATAAGAGGGTCTACCCATCGTCTCTTACATTTTGAACTTATAAATCCTTGATTATTATCAGAAGTATCTTGTAGGTTTATTTTTTTAGTTGTCTTGTAGTTACTCCACGCTTTTCTAATTGAAGAATCTTTAGAGCTTTCCATCATAGAAATTACATCAGTATCTCATAATCTATATAAATCTGTTTGTTTTATTTCTCATATTTCGAGCATTTTTTTTATAATCTCAGCAAGGTAGGTCATAGTAAAGACGGCCTCATGAGAAGAAAAAAGTGTCGAGTCATTTTCAATACTTAGAAATCCAAATTTGAGAGCAAGAGACTCAGTTGTAAATGAAAGTTCTGGTTGCTTATTCTCATCTTTTCATATTATAAGATCGTTATATATTTCTGCGATGTCATCAGCTGTTAAACATCAAAGTATAAAAGGAGAGCTTAGATTATACTCTAGCCTATCTGCCGAAAGCTGAGGACCAGGGTTATCAGCGATGGGGTATATTTCATAATCCTCAATTTCTCCTATTTCAATAGATAAGCTTTTTAACTCACTTGTAATCACATCATCTCAGCAAATGAGTTCTGAAATAAATTTCTCTGATGATTCTTGATGTTCAGGATCTCATAATATAAAATCTCATACATGTGAAAAAGCACTATGAGAAATGTCATGTAATAGTCAGGAAATTGTTTGTTTTTTACTTTTGGTAAAATTCCAAATTATAAGAGCTACTCATAAGCTATGTTCAAACCTAGATAAATTCATTTTATACTCAAATAATGGAGAGTAATGGCATCAACAAGTCTGTCAAATGTCTGACATCCTCAGCAACACAGGGGATTCTAGAAAAGGGATTAAGAATTCTGGTATTTCACTTGAATATACATCAAGAATTTTTTTATACCCTACTGATATAAGATTGTTTTTAAGCATTTTCTTAACTTGTTAGAGATTAGTAAAAATATTATTTATTTAGCTCTGAAATGAGAGAATCCACAGGTGCATAATCATCAGTGAGAGTAGCTGTTTCATCTAATAACTCTATTTTTTGAATGTTGCTAAGATACTGCTGATACTCATTATTATCAGTAAGCATGTTTAGGGTATCTTTGTTTTTAGCTGCTACGAGCATAATATTCTGACTTTCGTGAGTATTTTGAGTCCTCACAGGGATAATAAATACCTCTGGAAAGATTTCAGAATACGTTTTATATTCAGCTTGTAGAAACTTAGCTTTGTTTCACTGCATCGAAGAAACTAGATTTAATATGACTATTCAGTTTTCTGAGAGGAGGTCGTATTTTCTTTGTACTACTTCTTTTGTAGTAAGTTGATAGGGAATTGAGAAATATGAACCAAAAGCATCTCAGAGGATAGCGTCATAGGTCTTGTCTGTATTGTTTAAAAAAACTCTCGCATCTTGATGATATATTGAGAGGTTTGGATTATCTTTGAGTCTAAAATACTTTCTAGCTATTTCTGTGAGGTCACTATCAATCTCTACAACATCGAGAGTTTTATCATCATACGTTTCCAGAAAACTTTTAGGAAAACTATAGGCTGCTCATCAGAGCATAAGCATGTTTTTTGCTTCTGGCAGAAATACATCAAATAAATGATAGTGTTTTGTATACTCATACACAAGCTCATTAGAATCTGAGTACATTCATGCGTGAGTCACATTGTCTATGTATAAGTCTCTAACAGTTCGTCAGTTGAGTTTTTCAACTCTCTCACTTACCTGTATATGTGAGTAGGGAGAATCATAAATATAAACATTATTTCACTCCAGCATATTTGCTTGGATATAACTGTTTACAAGTAACAGTATAAGCGAGCTTGTGATAATTCATTGCAAGAGTAAAAGTTTTTTATGATTACATAGTATTGATAATAGCACCAAACTCAGTGACAATAATACTAATAGAGTAGAAACTCACAGAAGGGGAATTAGGATAAATCCAGCAGCTAGCGTTCCTATAATACTTCAAACTGTTCCTATACTTCAGATCTTTCCTACAACTCATCAACTTGTCTGCATATCTATGAGACGCATTTTTGTGACGATTGGTGAAAGCATTCACAATAAAAAACTTGTAGGAGCAAATAGTATTAGAGCTAGAATACTTGATGAAAATCTGATATCACTTACGAGACTACTCACCAAAATGAGAAAAAAATCTTTACTCATGATGAGTAAGAAAATACTCATAGAACTCAAAAGGAGTATAAATGAAATACTCTCTAAATCAGCTTTTCTGTCAGAAACTTTTCACCCATAATAATATCACAAACTGAGGGCTCATAGAATTATTGCTATGAGACTCGTCCATACAAATAGCGAGTTTCAGATATATGGTCAGACAACCCTAGACCCAAGTAGCTCAAATATCATAACAGCTGCTCCTGAATAAAAAGCTACTATTTCAGGCCTGTAATCATAAATATGCTTCATGAAATTATCTACTTCTAAGTTTAGATAGAAGTCGGAGTACTTCGATATATAACCAAACAAGAGTAACCAGTAGACCGAAACTTGCATACCATTCCATCCATTTTGGAGCTTTTGCAGCGACTCAATGTTCTATAACATCAAAATCAAGTAAGAGGTTAAACGAAGCAATACCAACGATGAAGACGCTTATACCTATTCCTAGAGGACCATTACTATGCAGAAGAGGGACTTGATACCATCCTGTAAGAGAACCAAGAATAGATATCACGTATAATAACATGATAGCCCCAGTTGCAGCCATAACCATAGATCTGAATTTTTGTGTTACTTGTATAATTCGTGCTCTGTACATAAGGAGCATTACTGCAAAGATAGCAAAAGTAGCAGTTGCTGCTTGCATCACGATTCCTGGATATTGCATTTCAAATAGTGCTGAAAAAACAGCGATTACTACCCCCTCTACCACTGCAAAAACAGGAGCTAGGTATGGTGATAGTTCCTTCTTAAAGAAAATCACAAAAGAGAAGACTGCTGTTCAGATAATAATAGGAAGAAGGTATGGAGCAAGAATGCTCATATCAACATACATCCATGTCATTATTGCTGAGAGTATAGTAATACCTATAAGAATTATAGATTTATTTATTGTTCCCTCGAGAGTCATTGTACCCTCTTCTCAAAGTGCTGGAGTAAAAGTTTCTTCATTCATTGCTGGATTAGCCATGTGTATATATATTAATAATTATTTTTTCTTAAAAAATTCTGTTCGCAAAACCATCTTTCATGATTCAATGAGTTCATTATCATCTGTAAGACGAATGTTTTTAAACACATCTCATCTTTTGATATCAGCGCTTCATTTTACCTTTAGATCTTTACATGCTATCACACTATCTCAAGATACTAGAGTCAGACCATTCATATCGACCACCTCAGATGTAGTATTATCTTCTTCATCTAGAAGCCAAGACATATCTTTTTTCTTTTTAGCTATTATTCATTAATTATGTGATAACTTATTCTATTATAAAGATATTATATTTTCTGCAAAATTTTCTTGACGCGTCAGAAAAAATATATATCCTGGATATATACAGTATATATTAAATAATTATTAAATTATGCTTACAGAAAAACAACAACATGTGCTCGATGTGATTACTGACTTTACAGAGAGATATGGAAAATCACCAACTATAGAAGAATTAAAAAATCTTCTTCATCAAAAATCCAAGAGAGGGGTAACTCAATATCTTGAGGTTCTTGAGAAAAAATGATTCCTTTCAAGATGAGAATGATATAGGAGTATTCGTCTAGGAAATGCAATCTGAATGCAAACTACTATGAATATCCCTATCCTCGGATACGCAAATGCTGGGACTCCACTAGCAATTGCTGAATCAAATGACTATGGAACACTTCCTATTTCAAAAAATATACTTTCAGGGACGTGAGAAAATTATTTTGTTCTCAGAGTATCAGGAACGAGTATGAATCAGTGTGAAGTAAATGGAAAGACGCTTGATAATGGGAGCTATGTTCTCATTAAAAAAGATGAGCCATCTCTCAATGAATCAGATGCATTTCTATTTCTTGTAGATGGTTGAGCTACACTCAAAAAATATAAAAAACAATGAGATAATATATTTCTCCTACCAAAATCTTCTGAAGAGCATCATACTCCAATTATTTTATCTAAAGATGATGATGTTAGGTCAAACGGAAAAGTTGTAGATGTATTTACATTCTAGGAAATAACCTTAAATATTTTTCATAAATAAAAAATTCTCTATACTGATAGGGAACTTTTTAATTTAATCTCTATCCTGAATTCTTTCTCTTAAATTTAAGAGAAAGGGGCCGCATAAACTTTGTATCCCTCTTCTCTTCGTATGAAGGGAGGAGATTCAGAGGAGGGATATATAGCACATTTCATGAAAACAATAATATCTCTTTTTATTGCTTTACTAAGTACCCCTCATGTTTGAGCATTCACTGATATAGAAAATAACTGGTATAAACAATCTATTTTAGAGCTCAAAGAACTTGAAATAGTAAATGGATTTGATAATGGAACATTTCTTCCGGAAGATCATACCACTCGAGCAGAAATACTAAAAATTATTCTTTCAGCATCTGATACTGAAATATTAGAACCTGAGAAAAGTTGCTTCTCTGATGTATATACTAGCTCTTGGCAAGCAAAGTATGTATGTTCATGAGCCGATCTGTGAATTACAAAATGATATGATGATGGAACATTCCGTCCAAATGGTACTATCACAGTTTTAGAAACTCTCGCATTTTGAGCTAGAGCATTTGATCTAGATATTGCTTCACTTTGAGAGGGGACACAGTGGTATGAAAAATATCAAGCCTTTGCTCATATTAATAATATTATACCAATCCATAGTTATACAACTGATACACTTATTTCCAGATGACAGGCTGTAGAGGCTATAAATAGAATGCGTAAATTTGCTGATAAGCAGAAACTTGATTATAGATCTATAGGTTGCGAAGTATCTCCAGATTTAAAATCATGATCATATGAAAAAGAGGTTTCATGATTGGATAGAAATTATCTTCTCTATGTTCCATCTGGAATGAAGAAATGAAAGGAGATGAAACTTATAATAGCCTTTCATGGTCGAACCAATAGCAATGATATAGTGCGAGATTATATGCAACTCGGATGAGGAAGTTATGATTACAAACAAAGTGACTTTATTGTAGCCTATCCAGCAGGTATGTGAGCATGACCTTATAGTTGGTCGCAATATGAAAATATAGAATTTTTCGATGCAATCATCACAGAAGTATCTGAAAAACTGTGTATCGATAGAAACGCAGTATTCTCAGTAGGGCATTCTCTCGGGTCATACATGAGTAACAAAGTATCTTGCCTAAGAGGAGATGTTATTCGGGCTATGGCTTGAGTCGCGAGTGATGGATATAATGGGAAATGTACAGGTCCAGTAGCAAGTCTCATAACGCATCTTCCCGGTGATCATCTGGCTAGTTACCACTGAGGACTCAATGCATATTCGTATAAATCCTCGCAAAATATGTGTAGCACTCTGGAAGAATCTACAAGCATCTGAGATATAAAGTCTTGTACTCAAAAGACATCATGTACACCTGGAAATACAGTATTATTCTGTAATTCATACTCAACCTACGGAAATGATCAGCATTCTTGGCCTAAAAAAGGAAGCGATGATATTCTAGATTTTTTTAGAGAAATTGATGCAAAATAAAAATAGTAAGTAATAAATAGTCAACCCTAAAATTCTTTCAAAATGAAATTCAAAATATTTATAATATAAAAAAAAAGAATTGTGACTATAGTAATTATTTTCACAAAATATAATAAATATGGGGGAGTATGATTTGAGAGCGAGAAAAACTCTTGCATTTCACTATAAATATATAAAATACCCTTAGATAGCACTTGAGCAACTAACACCTGCGATGCTAGGAGAAAGAACAGATTATTCTTAGTAGAATCTCCCAGAGTTCCATATCTCTGATATCAAAAATAAATTAAGAAACAGCTTTGGGTGGCACCTTTTGTACAAACTACAAACCAAAAGCACATGAATATACAAAATATTCCATGTGCTTTTTTATATATATTTAAATAAAAATTATTATGCATAGAACTCATACATGTAGTGATCTCACTGCAAAAAATATTTGAGAAGAAGTTACTCTGTCTGGTTGGGTAAGTAACCGTCGAGATCATGGGGGAATTATATTTATAGATATGAGAGATAGATATGGACTCACGCAAGTGGTTTTTGATCCAGAGGATGATAAACTTTCGTGGGAAACTGCAGATAGTTTTAGATCTGAATATGTAGTAAAAGCTACAGGAAAAGTAAGAAGTAGACCAAATGGACAAGAAAATCCTAAAATGCATACGGGAGAAATAGAAGTAATAGTTTCTAAAGTAGAGCTTATTTCAAAAGCGAAAACTCCACCGTTTGAGCTAGATGCTCACGCTGAACAAGCAAACGAAGAGATTAGATTAAAGTATAGATACCTAGATATCAGAAGGCAAAAAATACAAGACTTTATCAAGTTTAGATCGAGCATGACAACCTATACTCGAAACTGGTTCACTCAGAGAGATTTTCTCGATGTACAAACTCCAATTCTTGCAAACTCATCTCCAGAAGGGGCCCGAGATTTTCTTGTGCCAAGTAGGCTCAATCCAGGTACATTTTACGCTCTTCCACAAGCACCTCAGCAGTTTAAACAACTTCTCATGGTTGGGGGTATTGATAAATATTTTCAAATTGCTCCATGTTTTAGAGATGAAGATCCAAGAGCAGATAGACATGCGGGAGATTTTTATCAAGTCGATTGTGAAATGAGTTTTGTGGAACAAGAAGATGTATTTACAGTGGTTGAAGATTATTTACTCGATATCACATCTGAAATCTCAAATCAAGAAGTAGTAGCTCAAACAGTCTGAAATGATACTGTCAGAGAAAACGGAAAATTCTTCACTCTCACGCATCAGCAGGCAATAGAAAAATATGGATCAGATAAACCAGATCTGAGATATGGTCTTGACCTCATAGATGTAGCTGATATTTTTGCCAAATCCTCGAATGAAATATTTTCGAGTATAGCAAGTGATACTACCACAAACAGAATCAAAGCACTCAAAGTCCCAGGAGGAGACAAGGTATTTTCAAAAACTCAAATGAAAGGATTTGAAAAATATGTTCGTCAGTTTGGAGCGCAAGGTCTTGGGTATTTTCAAATGAAAGAAGACGGACTTAAAGGACCACTTAATAAATTTTTTGAAGAATCTGATCTGCAAGATATAGTAGAGAGAACAAATCTTGTAGAGTGAGATGTAATATTCTTTGGAGCAGGGGAGAGAGATTTAGTCTGTAACTATATGGGACGATTTAGAGTGTACCTCGCTGAACTATTAGAACTTCAAGATCCTACTAAAATCTCATTTTGTTGGATAACAGACTTCCCAATATTTGAAAAAGATGAAGTTACAGGAAAAATAGATTTTGAACA
>JAJOLH010000070.1 GCA_021129415.1 Candidatus Altimarinota bacterium
CAAAATTATACCATACTTTTCACCTATTTATTCACGTTTTTTATACTAAAAGTAGTATTCTTTTTTTACATTAATCCTATTTGACTGATTAAACATGTCCGAAGTACAAAAGACTCCGATTCGACATTTCTCAGATTGTTGAGAAGTTTGAAACTTATGAGAACCTGTATTTCACTAAACTCCCTTGAATCCTTAGTCTTTTTTCATATACTTGACTGAGACTATATTACTAAGACTAAAATACGTGGCTCGACGAAAAAAATGAGGCATCCTTGCAAATATTCCTCAAGATTATAAAACTGCCTGATTTGCACTCGTTTTCCTATTTCTGGGAATCATTACATTTATAGGGGATACTCAATCTATTCTTGGGTATAATCTATTTAAATACTTATCTAAAGCATTTGGAGAGTTTTATATATGGATTTTTTCACCAGTCCTCATAGCATTCTCTGTATTCCTCTTTAAGGAAAAAGATCTCCACTTTAACAGTTATAGAGCTTTTGGTCTATTATTCTTCTACGTATCAGCTACAACTCTAGTTGGATGGTATGATACAAATTACATAGCTCTTTTCAATCTATACCCAGAGCTTGAAAATGTATTAGGTAGGATGCCACTACTATTCTCAGCACTAATACTCCTCAGCGCGTCACTCTACATCCTCTTTAGATATTCAGTCCTCTCAACGGCTCTCTGAGCTACAGCGCTTATGCCAAGCTTTGCTGAGTTAAAGGACAGTTACTCAAAAGATAAGAAAGCATCAAAACTTAAACATGAATCGAAATCAGTAGCAACGAAAGCAAAGAAACTCACAGCAGAAGAGAAAAAAATGCAAAAGGAAGCATCTACCATCGAAAAACAAATGGAAGAGCTTAGAAAAGAAAAAGAAGCTCTAGCTAAGATGAAACAACCAAAGCAGCTACAATTGGAAAAACAAAAAAATAGAAAGGTGGCAGTGAGCTGAAAATCAAACTGAGGAAAAATTTCTTCACTATTTTGAGGTAATAAAGATGAAGTAGTCGAAAATAATTCTACTAAAAAGGATGTACCAGTAACTAATTTCAACAATTGGGTTTTTCCACCTCTCAGATTACTTGAAACAAGAAAAAGCGAATCAAAAACGGACCAAAATGAAATTCGAACAAAAGAAATAGAAATTCAGGAAAAGCTTCTCCAGTTTGGTATCTCAGTTGAGATGGCAGGATACAAAGTAGGACCGACAGTTATTCAATATAGACTCAAGCCGCAAGCAGGTGTTAAACTCCAAAAAATAGTAAATCTCAAAAAGGACCTTACTCTCGCGCTACAAGCTAAAAATATACGTATCCAGGCTCCAATACCAGGACTAGGGGTAGTAGGTATAGAGGTACCAAATGACAACAGAGAAACAGTCTGACTCAAAGAGCTTATTGCAAGTCCAGAATTTGAATCAAAAAAAATGGAAATTCCAATGGCAATAGGAAGAAATGTATCAGGAAAAATGATATTTTGAGATCTCACAAAGATGCCACACTTACTCGTTGCTGGTCAAACAGCTTCTGGTAAATCAGTGGGGATGAACTGATTCCTCATATCCATGCTCTATAAATTTTCTCCATCAGAGCTTAAACTTATCATGATAGATCCAAAGAGAGTAGAGCTCTCTATATATAATGGCATCCCACATCTCCTCACACCTGTAATCACCAATCCTGAAAAGGCTTTTAACTCCCTTAAGTGGGCAGTAGCAGAGATGCTTCGTCGTTATGACCTTGCTACAAAGGTTAATGCTCGTAACCTCACTGAATATAATAAAAAAGTATCTAAATCTGAGAAACTTCCATATATAGTCATAGTCATAGATGAGCTTGCTGATCTCATGATGTCAGGACAAAAAAAAGAAGTAGAAGGAAGTATCGCGCGTATAGCTCAGATGGCCAGAGCCGTAGGTATGCATCTCATAGTAGCCACTCAAAGACCATCAGTTGATGTCATAACAGGTCTTATCAAGGCTAATATACCATCTCGTATAGCCTTTACCGTAGCTTCTCAAATAGATTCACGCACTGTACTCGATAAAATGTGAGCAGAGGACCTGCTAGGACGATGAGATATGCTCTACTACCCAACTGGAGTTATGGAGCCAGAGAGAGTACAATGAGTACTCGTAGAGACGCACGAAATAGAAACTGTAGTAAACCAGCTCAAACTCACTGTAGATCCAGACCTCCTCAAAAACATGCAGGACCCAGAAATTGCCAACGGTAAATCTGCAAATGCAGGGAGTATCCTAGAGTGATACAAATGAGACCAAGAAGAGGATCCTGAAATTATCGAGCGAGCAATAGCTGTAGTCAAAGAGTCACGCAAGGGAAGTACCTCTCTCATCCAAAGAAAACTCTCTCTGTGATACGCTAGAGCTGCCAAGGTACTTGATATCCTCGAGGAGCTCTGAGTTGTGTGACCAGCAAATGGGAGTAAGCCTCGCGAAGTGTATGTAGATTAATAATTTTTAATAACTAGTATGAAACCAATATTTATAAAAAATATTTTCCTGCATATATTAACTTCTACCTTTCTATTTATTCGCAGCCAAATTGGAATACTAAAAATTTAAAATAAATGGAACTAGACTACAGAACCATAATCTGAATTATTACAATAATTATTGGAATATATGCATACTACCCATATATCACTGATATTTTAAAAGGTAAGACAAAGCCGCATTTATTTAGTTGGATTATATTCCTCATAATGGATGCTGTAGCGTTTTTGATACAGATAGGGGATAATGCTGGTCCATGAGCATGGTGAATACTGACAACGTGACTCATGGGACTAATAGTACTTATACTGGCAATCAATAATGGTGAGAAAAATATTACTAAGAGTGATAGCTTTGCGTTTATTGTTGCTCTGTGATGTATAGCAGCATATGTATTTCTCCCAGATCCTACATACTCTCTCTACCTCGTGTTCACTATATCTGGTTTAGCTCTCTACCCAACTGCTCGAAAAAGTTTCCATAAACCAAACGAAGAAACTATGTCTATATATGTTATAGCTGGAGTGAGGAGTATCCTATCTATCATCGCAACTATAAACGTTTCATTTTTAACTATAGGTCTACCTGTATTTATAATAGTAGCAAATACTCTATTTGTAAGTATGGTCTTAGTACGTAGAAATCAATTAAAATAACATCATGGACTTAAAACTAATATTCTCTATTTGCTGAATCGGACTCTCACTCTGAGCTTTAAGTTGGGAGTTATATCTACTATATTAATTATTCTTGTAGATATATTGGCAATCATCCCAACATACCGAAAATCATTCTCAAAACCAGATGAAGAGACCATAGTGATATTGGAGGAGAAAAATGCTTTCAGAATCTAGATAATTAACTTCACTTTAAGTATAATAATCATATACTTTTAATTACAGATATTTATGAAAAAACTTATTTCACTACTTCTGATTATTATTCTTTGAGTAGCTGTATTTTTAGCCTAATACGTATATTCTGCAAGTGAGCATGTGCCACCTCATTATCATGCTAACTTTGCTATGTATGTAAATGGTGAGAGAGTAGATTTTTCTGACCCTGAATACTCTGAGGATATTGCGGGATGTAGTATCTTGGGGGCATTTCTTTGCTAATAACAAATTTGGTTTCTGAGAAACATATCTAAGTTTAGATTCTGATGAAATATTTCAAAATAACGATGTTTCAAAAGTCCAATATGTGATTAATGGAAAATATGATCCTGGAAGCTGCGGCTGAAGCAATGAAAACGGTGTGCTTGTAATTCTCAGAGAATTCGTACACTCATTTCACTCTATGGAGCACTAAAATCTTAAGTTAGTCTTAAGATACGCACATATAAATATATTATTATAAATAACTTAATTTTATGAAAAAAATACTACTCATCCTCACTGCTAGTTTATTTTTACTCGTGAGTTGTGGTCAAAAAACAGCTGTTGATATCATAAATCCAGATGCAGAGTACAGATATTTCTTTGGAGTGACATGTCCTCATTGTCAGGAACTCAACAGAATTGCTGAGTCAAAAGATCTTTATTCTAAAATATCAGTTGAAAAAAGAGAAGTGTATCACAACACTGAAAACCAAGCTATGTTTCTTGCTCTTATCAAGGAGCTAGACGTAGAGGGGAGTGGAGTACCATTTGTATATGATACTGTCACAGGTGAAGTAGCAGTTGGAGTACAACCAGCTCTTAAACTCATGACTTCAAGACTCGGTCAAGTTACTGAGACTGCAGTAGAGGAAGTAATAGAAAACAGTGAAGAGATAATAGAAAAAGAAGAAGAGCTAGTATTACCTAACGAAGAGACAGAATAATATATGTTAGATATTGAATTTCTACTTATCTTACTTCCAGCTGCTGTAGCTGACAGTATCAATCCCTGCGCTTTTGCGATTCTCTTTGTAATACTTTGAAGTATACTCTCGCAAACGGGCTCATACAGAAAGGTTTTATTTACATGACTCGCTTTTACGCTCAGTATATTTCTGAGTTACTATTTAATGGGTATATGACTCTATAGAGCTTTCGCATATGCGAATCAAGCTATGTATTTGCAAATTTGAGCTGCAGTAGTAGCTATACTTATCTGACTTGCAAATATCAAAGACTACTTTTGGTTTTGAAAGGTATTCACGATGGAAATGCCAGAAAGATTTAAAATGTCATCAAAACTTTGGCTTAGAAAAATACATTCTCCAAGCTGAGCATTTTTCATAGGTATACTAATTAGTCTATTCTTGCTCCCATGCACTTGAGGTCCATATCTAACTATATTGTCCTATCTTGCTAGTGAAAGTGCCACTATAAATATGATGTGATATGTGTATCTTCTGATCTACAATCTCATATTTATCACACCATTTGTTATAATCACCCTTCTTGTATCACTTGGATCAGCTGATATTGCTACTCTCAAAGAATATAGGGAAATGTATAAACAAGAAATACATCTAGCGGTATGAATTCTTATGTTAGGACTAGGTTTATATCTTCTCTGAGATATATACATGTTCTAATAAAAAAAAGAGCTTGAGAATAGCTCTTTTTTTTGTACTATAGTGTCATTAATATTCAAACAACATATGGTCAGAAAACACAAACCAGATGCAGTAAAATCAAAGCATAAAAAGAAAACAAAGAATGGTCATCAAAGTGTGATGCAAAAGGTAAAGAAGAAGAAACCTTCTCCATACCAAATGCACGACACATTTTTCTTAAAAGCAAAATCAGAGTGATACAGGGCTCGCAGCGTCTATAAACTCCAAGAGATACAAGAAACCTTTGAACTCATAGAGGAGTGAATGGATGTATGTGACATCTGATGTGCTCCAGGGAGCTTTATACAGTACATTAAACGTATTATCAGAGATACAGGAAACATTGTGGGTATAGATCTAAAACCGACTGATAAGTATTCTCAAAATCATATCAATACACTTGTACATGATATTTTCGAGTTTGATTCACTCAGAGCAAAAGTGAATGAGCTCATCTGAGAAAACAATCAATTTCACCTCATAACTTCTGATATTGCTCCAAATACTACAGGACGAAAAGATATTGACCAATATGCGAGTGTTGAGTTAAATATAGCAATTCTGGAATTTGCAGATGTTTTCCTCAAACCAGGATGAAATTTAGTACTCAAAGTCTTTAAGTGAGAGGATTTTCGTGATCTCACTCAAGAAATACAAAAGAGATACCATAAATTCTCAGAGTTTAAACCTTACGCATGTAGGGATCGTAGTTTCGAGGAATATGTAATTTGTTTTGGTAAAAAATAAATATGACCTTATTGGATATCATACTCTTGTGCTTATGACTCTCAGCTGGAGTCTGAGCGTTTTTATGATGAAGTGATTCACTCTACAAACTATTTTTGGGACTTATTATATGATTTTTAACTTATCTCGTTATTTCATATCAGATTGAAATAACAACCTACTCTTCTCCGGCACTCCTTGATGGATATCAAAACTTCTTATCAAAGCACTCTATTGGGATACTCACATTAGCTCTTTTAACTATTCCACTGCTAGGATTAGTATTTATGTTTCATCCCAGATTAATGATAGAAACAAAACCTAAGAGTATTTCTCAACTATTACTTTGATTGTTACTTCCAATATTTTTAATTTGAATTCTCTCACTCTTAGAAAACTCTAGTATTCTATCTGACTCCTTAAGCTGGAGAAAGGTATTTGATTTCTTTTCTGATAGCTGACTTTATGGAGTATTCCAAAAGCTTCCATGGGGAATATTCTTACTTCTTTGATTTCTTATCTTTTATAAATCTATATTCCTACTTCTTGCTGCGTTTATCATGTGGTTATGGAAAGATATTATCTCTCATTATTTTAAGGATTGGAAAAAGGGACATAAAAAAACTTCCTGAGATATATCTCAGGAAGTTGAAGGAGAATAGTTTATTACTTCAAATCTCCATTTTTAATAATCATCTCTGTAGTAGGAAAGGCCATTTCAAGTTTTGCCTTTTCAAATTGCTTTTTGATCTCTAGATTGATCTCTTCTTTTTCTTTTACAAATTCATTATAGACTTTTGTATTTGAGAAATATGTAATATTGATATTAAGAGAAAAGTCTCAGAATGCCTCAAAGTTTACTCTATAGCTTTGCAGGTCATTTGTTTCAACGTAGCTCGCTAAAATATCTTCAATTATTTTCACTCATTTTTGCATTTGAACTAGGCTTGTATCATAGATAAGGCCGATACTAAAATCAGCTCTTCTAAAGTTTCGCTTTGTTTCATTTTCTATACTACTAGATATTATGTTAGCGTTAGGGATAAGCACGTTGTGACCAAGTCTATCAATAAGCGTAATATAACTCAGGCCAATATCTTTCACTGTACCTGTGTGTCCATTGATAGTCACATAATCTCAGAGAGTAAATGGTTTATTCATGAGAATAGTGATAGCACCAAAGATGTTTGTAATGGAGTTTTGTGCTGCGAGAGCAATAGCAATACCTCAAACTCATGCTCCTGCGATAAGCGCTGTTACATCGTAGCCCAAGTTAGATATAATAGTGATAATCCCAACCACCCAAACAACTGCAATTATAGTCTTTCTTACAAAAGGCATAAGACTCCTGCTAATAGCTTTCATCTTACTCTCATCAATAAGTTTTTGATTAAACAGTAAATTGATAAGTTTAGTAACAAATAGTAGCAAAATTATCAGGAGTAATATAGATGAAAACTCATTAATCCACGCAGTAATTTGATCAGGTGCATCTACAAACTGCCATGCAATATAAAAAGCCAATAGATATTTTGCAGTATGCATAGAGCTAAACAAAATATCAAGTACCATATCATCTAAATCCGTTTCAGTCCTTTCTGCAATATTTTTCGCAAAGCGTTGGATTATCTTTTCCAGAAAAGAAATAGATCAAAATAAAGTAAAAAATCCTACAAGTCCTGATATATAACTAAGAGTTGTTTTTGTAATAAATATTTTCTCAGAATAATTTACTATATTTTCAACTCCAAAATAAATATACAATAAATAGAAATATACCCCTCAAGCTAATATATATAACATATGTACTATATTTTTCATACGAATCCATTAGAAAATACTTACTCTTTAGTTTCTCTTTTTTTGTAGTCCTTGCAAGCAGGGAACTGAAAAAGAATTGACAAAAATATTATAATGATTTAAATAACTAAATTATTAAAAAAATAAAATAATTCCAAGACAAGTTGAAAGTAGTATAGAATGACAGTTATTAATCGATGATCTCAGTTGATTATTTACATATATAGCAGGTAATAAACCCGTTTCTATAAGTTATACTGAATATAAGGAAAGATTTTTAAGTATAATAGAACTTGATAAAGATTTCTTGCATCTATATACCCAGGCACAATTCAAAGTTTCATTACATAAAGTGATGCAAGTATTGTATGCTACCTTATGAGCACAAATAACAATATCATTGCTAGCTACCTGAGAAATTAATTTAGGGACTCTGTTGCTCTCAATCCCAACATGACTAATGCTTGGAAGATGAATATCCAAAGTTATCCCAAAAAGCCCGATAGAAACAACTGTAGAATGAATTCGTGAATCCCTCATAGATGTATGATGATCTGATCTTTGATGAATGAGAAGAATTCTTTCATTTGTATTTGAAAGAATCCGAATTTAGATATAATGTAAGAAT
>JAJOLH010000026.1:0-1109 GCA_021129415.1 Candidatus Altimarinota bacterium
CGCAGGTAGCATATGATAAAACTAAACTCAATAAAGCTCAAGTACTACAAGATCAATACAAAGAGGACATAGTGCAGGTAATGAGAGGCAAATTTGATGAATTATTATCTATTATGACTGATATAATTTGATTTATGTGAAGACTAGCCAGAGGTGTAACACACTGGACTCCTGACCCAAAATAATAATGACATAAAAAAAGATGAGAATTACTCATCTTTTTTTTATTAGAAGTTCTATTTCTTAGTAGTAGACTTTTTTACTGCTACTTTTTTTACTGGGGCTTTCTTTGTGGCTGTTTTTTTTGTGGCTGTTTTTTTTGCAGGAGTTTTTCTTTTTGTATTAGTTTTTTTTACCACTTCTTTTTCCCTCTGCTGCTCATATGCTTTATGTTTTTTCTTGTTTTGTATTGCGCTGCAATGAGGACAAGTCTCCCAATGTGATTTGATACCTTCTTCACAATTCCAACATATACTCTTTTTAAATCAGAGTATCCACCATCTGAGTCCAAACCAAGTAAATAATCATGCTGTAAATAATAATAAAAGTGAAAGTATTACATAAGGATTCACTGTGACTTTTTGCTCTATATATTGGATTGGAAACTCTTGCGCTGAAGTGAACTCAACTGGATTACCGTCCTCATCATAGTATATAATTTCTATTTCAGCAGTGATAGTCTTATGTTGTCTCGTTTCTGAAACTCTCTCCCATAGCATGAGAAATCAGGCCTCTTGTTTATTCTTTTGCGTGTAATACTCTGATGGAGTCCAATAATTTACTACTTGATTTCCTTCAATATCATATGTTTTATATGGAAATCATTTCCACTGGGATTCAAATACTCTTTTCGAATATGGAAGTATATTTCCATCTTGATCATTAATAGGTATGTAATCAACGATATTTACTCATGTGACGGCTCAGCTATCATTTGAAAGAGTTTCCTTTCAGATTGCTTTGATGATGTCTCAGTTCTCATCTTTTAGAACTATTTTTCCTGTAGGTTTAATATGAGTGTTCCCAGTGTTATTTATAGGAAAACTAAAATCAATATTAAAATCTCATGTATTTATTACACTTCAATTAGAATCTGCCTGATCTGTAGA
>JAJOLH010000026.1:1209-8200 GCA_021129415.1 Candidatus Altimarinota bacterium
TAGAATCTGCCTGATCTGTAGAGTCTGTTGGTCAGAAACATTTACCATCATATTTACTCGGGGTAAAATCTCATAGTAAACAGACGTCTTTTTCTTCTATCAATGCAGGAATTCATTCACCACAGCTTCCATCATAAATACTCCCTGATGTATCATTTCATTCACAACGATCATAAAAAACATTTGAAGAAGAACCTATTATTGGATCATCAATTACAGCTCCAATTATGATACTTCATGACACATTTAAAAGTATTATTATTCCGTAATCTACATCAATTCATATATTTCAACTTGTACTTAAAGCTCAAGATTCTCGCTTAAAGAATACTGCTCCATAGTGTCATCCAGGAGTTGCCGTTGTTGGTACATCTATAGTAAAATTAGTAGTGACTTCCTCTCATGCTGATACAGTAAGTGAGCTATCATCTATAGTAATCCATGTAGAGAGTTGTTGATCTGGAAATACAAGTTCAGACTTTCGTACAAACTTTGGGGTTCAACCAAGTCAGCTAGAAGTAAAGTCAGATGTAGCAGTTGGCATTGTCACGGTACCTGTACCATTATTCCTAATACTCATTGGTAGAGTGATACTCTCTCATGGTGCAAGAGTGAGTTCATATTTAATAGGGGTTACTCAAAAATTTATAGCAGCGAAGCTATGAGGGGGAAAAACACTCAAACAAATAACTAACAGTAGTAAAAATCTCATATATAAACATAACGAATTAATAGTTTTATAATAGGGAAAAAATAGAGAAATAAAAAAAGTCTAGCGATATGTCACTAGACTTTTTTTTATCTTAACTTTTAGTTAATTAGAAGTTACCAGTTACTGTGAAAGTAGCATAGTCTTCGTATTCTCCAGCTGGAGTTTCAGCTTGAGCTGTTGCTGATACATCGAATGTAACATCATCAATCGCTACTGATTTAGCTTCTGGTTTATTTGTAGTATAAACATTATACTCAGTACCAATGTTTGCAACTAAAATATCAGGAACAGTTGAAAGAGGATTACCTGCTGTATTATTAGAAGTATATCCACCTGCACCTGTAAAACTTGAATCATCAGTTCCATTGATAGTTGATCCCCAAGTGTAAGCTTCACTAGCTACTGGATCAAGAGCAGTAGTTTCATTACTAATTTTTACATTAGCATCACTTGTATTTTCAAGACCACCATTTTGTGATCGAGCAGTAATAGAAACTCCAGAAACAGCGTTTGTTCCTACTTCTATAGAAAGACTTCCAGTAGATGCAGTTCCAGGAACAAGTACACCAAGGTCAATTTCTTCTACAGAAATTTCCATATTAAGAGTTGGAAGAACCCTAGCCTTAATAAGGATATTTGATATAGTACCAGAAGCACTTGCAGTAGTGAAAGTGTCATTCCAGTTAATAGCAGTATCAAATGCTCCAGAACTAGTAACTGAACCAGTACCGATTTGTGTTGCGTGAGCAGCACCAAAGTTCGCTGTTGCGATTGCAAAAAGAGCAATAGCAGCAAAAACTTTTTGTATTTGTGTTTTTATCATAACATTGTAGTTATAAAAAAATAAAGTATGGCCATATAAGAGAGTGCACTCTATTAGCTGATGTAATCATAACACATGTTTGAAACTTATGTCAAAAAAAAGACGTATTTTCTAGGCCTTTTTTCAATGATTATTATAATATCTTATAACTTAAAATAATTAGTAGTCTAATTCTATCCCAAAATCGACGCTTCATTGGTAGTCTCATCCGGCTTGTTCAAGTGCATCTATAATTGCTCCAAACTTTATTTTATAAGTGTAAGTATTGAGGTTTCAGTTTGTATTTATGCTACTAGCCTGAGTTCCTATGTTTTCATCTAATGCTATAAGTGAGATATTTCCTGTATAGATATCTTGATCATACCCAAATCAAGCAGTTCCATCCCAGTCAGAAATAGTTTCACTAGAATAAGCTAGAGTAGTATTTTTATTCAGTAATACATCAAAACCAGCTCAGACTGTTTTTACAGTAATAGTTAGCTCAGAAGAAAAATTGTTACTCATGTCATCAATAATTCATATATCTACACTTCCTGTCGAGACTATAAATTCAGGCTGATCTATATAAAATACTAACTCCTGACTAAGAGAGGTATTTCCCGCAATATCTGAGATATCGAAAGTAGCTTTGTACTTTCCATATACTAGATTATTTGTAGGGTATGTTGCTCAAGTAGTGGTAATGGTCTTACTTCCTAGATTGAATCCAGAGACGGAGATATCTGCTCCCCATGCTGCACCTGTCCATTTTTGGAGTGTGATACTATCTGAACTTGTATTTACACCAGTACTTCAAGCATGAGTATCATGGTAATTGAAGACGATATCATGATTTCAACCAGGTAGAAGTGATCCACTTGAGAAGTTTGTAGAAGTGATTAATGGAGCTATATTGTCACCATACTCTATATCTATCTGATTTAATTCTACTTTCTCAGTCCCATTAGAATTAAGGAATGCTTTCCACTTAATTTGACTTGTTCCAGTAAGAATATTAAATCATGCAATATTTGCATTTATAGTTGTTATCGTGTTTGACTGAGATGTTCCACTACTCGTTGATACCCAGCTAGACCCATTATAATAATACCATGTTGTTCCGTTGTCTTTTGAAAGCTGGAAAGTAACATCTCCATCGTTGTATGCCCCCATATTCTCAGTGATACTGGTGAAATAGTTAGAGGATACAAAGTCGTTTGGAATAACAGAAGGACTATCGTTTGGATATGATTCACGAACAATAGAGAAAGAGCTTCCTAAATATTGAGTAAAGAATAAATCGTTTCAGGATTTTGTTACTTTTGATGAAGTATCATAGAGATTTGAATTACGTATTTCGTCAATAAAAATAGGATCACTTGGATCAGAAACATCAAAAGTAAGAATAGAGTCATCAGAATAGGTAGAGATATATACGTATCATTTATCATATACAATACCTCTTGGTCAGTTCAGTCTCATGCTTGCGTCATCATCTATATCTCATACATAATTGAGGGAAAGAGGGTTAGATATATCTATAATAACTAGGGAGTCATCTATATATGAAGCAACATAAATATAGTCTCCATTTATATCAAGATCCCATGCCCCGTTTAGCTCTAACCCAGCTCCATCAGTAATTTCTGTTACAAATACAGGGTTACTTTTATCACTGATATCTAAAACAGTAATTCTATCTTTTCCATATGAAGTGATATAAGCATAGTTTCCAGAGACCTTTACATCATTGGCTTTATCAAGACGGGTAGCATGCGTATAGTTTCAAAGTCCAACTGGAGAACTTGCTGTGCTAATATCAAATACTTGAAGGGAATCACCCTTATATGAAACCACATACATGTAATCTCCATTTATATGTATTCCTCTTGGCTTATTCAAGAGAAGGCCTCATCCATTAGTGAGACGACTCACTCATACAGGATTTATAGGGTCTGAAACATCAACAACTTCTATTCAACTATCTCAATAGGAAGAAACATAAACATAGTCTCATTTTTTTTCTATATCCCAAGCTCACCAAAGCTCATTATTACTACTATGGTCACTCAGTGCTCAAACATGTGTTGGGTTTGAACTATCAGAAATATCCATTATTTCTAGAGAATTTGATCCGTAACTGGCTATATATGCATAATTTCACTCTACAAGTAATCCAACAGGGTTCCCAAGTCTAGTAGGACCACTGAGTAATTCTCATTGGAATACAGGAGCTGCAGGATTTGTAATATCTATACTTTGTAGAGTTCATCTTCCATAGGAAGTCATATAAGCATCATTTCCATCTATAAATAGCCCAGAAGCATAATCAAGTCTTCCAAATGAATTTGTATCTAATACTCATACATGGCTTGGGGCAGTAGGGTTTGAAATATTTATTATTTGTAGAGAGTCGTCTAAATAGGATGATACATATGCGTAATTTCATACTATTTTTATCTGCCTTGCCCCATTAAGAAATACTCCAGGAGAAGAATTATCTAGTGATCAAGTGTGGGTAGGGTTAGTAGGATCTGAAATATCAAGAATTTCAATACCATCATCTATATAAGCTGTGACATAGAGCAAGTTTCCAACAACTTCTATATCATAAGCTCAATCTAACTCAGTAGTCAGATCATCTATGACTTGTGCTACAAATACAGGATTATTTTTATCAGATATATCTATCACTTGTACACGATCTCTTCCATAGGATGTTACATAGGCATAGTTTCCGGAAACACTCACACTCGTTGCATTTTTAAGTCGAGTATTATGTTTGAGAAAACCTTTTGCAATAGGAGTTCCAGGATTAGAGATATCAATTATTTGGAGAGCATTATCTGTATAGGAAGCAATATATGCATAGTTTCCATCTATATCTATTCATTTTGCTCCGTTGAGTTTTATGGATGAAGATTTATTTACTCTTGCATGATGTTGTAAATTACTAGGGTCAGTAGCGTCTATGATTTCTAAAGAATCTGCAATATAAGAAGCAACATATACATAATTTCCTGATTTTTCTAAATCATATGCTCCATAGAGTCTTACACCCCCATTCGCACCAATATATCCAGCAGAGGACATATTTGTAGGATCTGTAATATCTATAGAGGTTACAGCATGAGTTCCATATCCAGTCACATAAGCATAATTTCAGTCGACAATAACATTTGTACCCCAATCCATAGCACTTGGACCATTTTCTATATGTCATCTTGCTGCAAGATTTCATTTGAGTTTTGCATTTCATCCTTGAATATAGATTTTATTACTATTAGAAAGTGTGTACTCACTTGCATTATTAATATCAAAGATATCAGTAGTTGCGAAAACTACATCAATAAAATTCAAAGGAAAGAGTATCTTTGAAATGAGGAGTATTATCAGGATATGTGTAACTAATCTTTTTACGAACATATAATATATTATATATAACTTATGAATTAATTTTAGCATATATCTACAATAATTTTCATCAAAAGAAGGATATATTCCTGTAAAAATAGCTTTACATATACTTAATATATCTTATTAAGATTATTAATAATATATGAATTATAAATGTATATACTCATAATGCATATGTTTCATTGAAAAAAGTATGTTTTTTTGTATTATTTTTTTATATAATTCATATAAAAACATACATGAACAAAAAAATATTTCATTATATAATAAGTGCCTTGATTTTATTGAGTATTTCTTTTTCAGGGGCATACGCTTGGACGGGTTTGTTTGCAAGTGCTTGAGATGTGCTTTCCAATACAAAATGGAATGAAATGATTACAGAGCTTAATACAAAGCTTTCAGCAAGTGATGTGTTGGCAGGAACATGAATAACAGTGACAGCAAGTGGATCTGATGTTGTTATTTGAACTGCAGGAATTTCCTGAAATCCTATACCTGATATTATGACAACAACACAGCTTATCTTTCCTATTTCAACGACAGGAGTAATTCATTTAGAATGAGATGATTTTACTCCAACATCTACGGTAACTATTCCAGGATTTGTAGGGACCCTGAACTCAGTATCTATCATCTCTCAGAGTAAGATTGATGTCAATGTCACAACATGAACTTCTACAGGAACATATGATTTTGTTGTTTCTAATAATGGAGTTCTTAATACTCTTTGGTCATGAAATGGTGTTGGCTTATTACAAGTAGTAACAGATATAACTATTATCGGAGATGATATATCCTGAAGGAAATGGAATAATGGAAGCCACGCAACAAGTTGTAATGGATATAAAAACCCTACAGCTCCAAAAGTATATTCAGGAGATATAGGAAGTGGGCAATATCTGATAAAACCAGACGCAAATCCAGCATTTATGGTATATTGTGATATGACGACCTCTTGATGAGGTTGGACTCGTATAGAGTATACTGCAGATCTTGTGCATCAAGCACAGTTTTCTTGAGGAGACTTAAATAGATGGTTGCCAATAGATTTTAGTTTAAGTTTAACGAGTTCTCAAATAAATGCTATTAGAGCGGTTTCATCAGAAGGAAAGCAAACATACCGCGGAACTTGCCAGTGAGTAATACATTATCTCTATCCAACATCAAACTATGACTATGCTTTCGGTTTTAGGTTCCATCAAGGACATGAAACAGCTTTTAATCAACAAATGTATCCAAGTACGAATATCACTGTTCCAGTAGATGGTTGCTTGGCTAATAATAATACTCTTTCTTACACAGATTTTGATATTGTAGATATTCGTGTCCCAGTCATAAATGTTCATTCAAGAGATAATAGCTCTACAGAACAATTTGGCTCACCACTGACAACTTATCCAGCTTGGTTTAGGTAAGACTTGATAAATATCTTAAAATAATTTTTGTATATAGTTCACTATTTTAAAAAAAACATATGAAAAAGAAAATATTTCAGTATTTGGTGAGTATATTTGTATTGCTTAGTATTTCATTTGGAACGAGTCATGCTTGGACTGGTTTATTTGCGAATGTTTGAGATGTACTCTCAAATACAAAGTGGAATGAGATGATTACAGAGCTTAACACTAAAATAGACCAATCAAATGTAGTTGCAGGAACATGAATTACTGTTACTCCTACTGGATCATGAGTGACTATTTCAGCAACAGGGATTAGTGGAGATATCATACCGTATATATCTACTACCTCTGGTTTTTCTATGGCTCCCTCATCAACGACTACCCTTTCTTTAGAAGGAATAAACTTTACTCCAACTAGTACTGTATCCATACCATCATGGGCTTGAACTATAAATTCTACGACCGTTAATTCTCCTATAAGTCTAGATGTTAATGTTACATCCTGAGCAACAGAAACTCTTTATGATATTGTAGTATCAAATGGGGGATTATCTAATACTCTTTGGACGGGAAATGGAGTGGGTATGATAGATGTTGTGACTTCTGCTTGGGTGGATCTTAGATTATGAGGAGATACATTTACGGATGGAAATGGTGTCT
>JAJOLH010000077.1 GCA_021129415.1 Candidatus Altimarinota bacterium
ATTTTTCATGTAGTTCATGAATATTTAAAACACGTATTACATATGATGGTACTGTGGGGTGATGAGCTAATTTTTCTCTTTATTGTTTACCAGAAACTTCACTTATAGATCATACTTTATGGGATGATGAAAGCGACGAACTTACAAATTTTGCAATTGCATGAAGCCTTGATCCTGATGAAGATGTATTATTACCTTTCATTACACCAAGATGAGCCATGGCAAAATACATTGGTTTGAAAGTATATTAATAATTACTTTCTACTAAAGTTTCTATACTATAGAAGATATGTTTTTTATCGCTTATTTCTTTTTGTTCGAGCTTGTTTTGTAGCACTGGTATGAAGTCATCACCTGTAAGGAGTTTTGGAGACATATTTGGGAGTACTACTGCGAGCTTATCATAGTCCCTATGTATTGCTATGATGCCATTTTTTACTGGATCTAGGTCTTTAATATCAACAAGATTAATCATGTTCCTATCTGATATCTTATCTATTCTGAACTGTATTTTTTCTGCTTCAACTACTGTAAGTGGAGTAAATCTTTTATCACCAGTTAGAGCTTGCATAGTGTTTGAGATGAGCTCTTTTGCCAGAGAATCATGAATCTCTTTGATATTACCTGCTGAGCCTCTTATTTCACCGTTGAGGTAAAATGTCACAAAACAACATCACTTTTCCTCTAAGAGAGAAGTATCTTTTATTTCAAGTTCCTCTAAACTTGGTTCTCTCATTTTTTTAAAATACATGTCGAGTACTCCTGATATAATTTCCTTCATATTCTTTTAGGTTAAATACTATTTTTTTCTTCTTCTTGTCTGAGATTTTCTTTTTCCTCTTGTTCAATTTGGTAAAAAATATCTCATAGGCCATCTAGATTTGTAATTTTGTTATAGTGAAAATATATAATTTCAAAGAGTCATTTAAAAAATACGAGAGTTGTATTTATAAGAGGGAGCATAACAAGCATAGAAAGGAGTTTTACATATCAGCTTTCCATAGAACTAAAGAGTATCAGGGTCAGGATGCTTGTGAAAAATAACCCTACAAAACTTCCATAAAATCAGATGAGTATGTATCTATAATTATTAAGGATTTCCAGAAGAAGAGATGATCAAAATGCAAGCATGGTACAATGAATGATAAATACTATCATGATGTTTTCATAGCTACTTAGTCCCATAAATATGTATATAGGAGTCATACAAAGATAGGTCAGTATTCCTAAGAATGCTAGCTGTCCATAACTCACAATATTGAGTTTATAACGCTCAGGTGAGGTCATATTGAGGAGAACTGATGATAAAACGAGAGTAACCATTGTAGATATAAATGTAACAAAGGAGAGTATAAATGGAAACATAGAGTTAGTAGCTCATCATAGACTTGCTTGTTCGTATGTTCCAGGAACGTCTAGACTGCTTGAAGTTGCAAAGACGATTATGAGTATCAAAATACTTCCTATAAAACCAGCAATCATAGCTCAAAGGGAGTTGAGAGCGATGTCAGCAATACTTATTTTTTGTGGTCCAAATGTCATGTGTATTTAGGATTTATTTTTTAAATAATAGTATATAATTCCGATCGCTCAAAGAGTAATATAACTGTCAGCTAAATTAAATATTGCAAAGTATTCAAGTGATATCATATCAGTTACATAGCTTCTAAATATTCGCTCCCAAGCGTTTCAGATTGCTCACGCAAATATAAGAGAGTAACTTATATCTAGGAGCTTTGAGTCTTTCTTCTTTTCTTCTTTCCAATAATACCAAAATATCCCAAAAATCAAAATAACTGTGACGGTTTTTAAGAGCATTCAAGTCAGGGGTATCGAAAAAGCTATTCCTATATTTTCTGCATACTCTAGTGATAAGATGTTTGGAATAAGTGAGAGAGATCAAACTAAGATACTTTCAGCCCAATATTTACTGAGAGCATCTAAGAAGATAAGTCAGAGTATTAAAAATCAATATTTTTTCATGAAGTAATTATATATTTAAATATACTGCTATCAAATATTTAAATTACTTAAATTTTCAAACAATGATATTATTTTTCTTTACTGTTCAAGCTATTATCTCAAAGTTTGATTCATCTGCCTCGAGGTAGTTTTCACTCCAACCAGACCAAATATTTCCATCTGTTTTTTCAACTAAAATTTTCAGAGTTTTTCATCGTTGTGAGTTTCTAAACTCTTCTCTTACATCATCTCATAGCTTCATAAGACGGTTCATCCTGTCTTTTTTTACTGAGTCTGATATTTGATCTTTAAACTTTCCTGCTGGAACTGACTCTCACATCGTGTGAGCTGAAAAAGGGAATGCGTGAAGCTTTGTAATCTTGCAATCTTTGACGAGATTGTAGGTATCTATAAAGTCTTCTTCTGACTCTCAAGGGAATCAAACTATGATATCTGCTCAAATACTGATACTAACATCGTCTTCTCGCTTTATTTTTCTCGTTTTATTCAAAAGATCTTTCATAAAATCTCAATCATAGTGACGAGCCATAGATTTAAGTACATTTGTAGATCATGATTGGATAGAAAAATGAAAGTGTGGGTATATTCTCTCATTTCATAATATATTTAATACACTATCATCAATAAACTCTGGTCATAGAGATGATATTCTCAATCTTGGGATATCCGTGTTTTCTAGAAGATATGTTAGTAATTCTGAAAATCTTGATCCTCATCCTGAGATTCAAGATTTTACTAAATCTTGAGAAAAATTCTTAATATCATGAGTGTTCTCAAGTCCCCATGCTGAGAGGTTTACCCCTGTGAGTACAACTTCTTTTCACCCTTGATCCTCAAAATCTCTAATTTCTTCAGCTATATCTTCTGCAGCCCTGTAGTAGTGTCTTCATCGTTTTTGAACAGTGAGACAGAAACTGCAGAAACTATCACATCCACCTTGTATAAGTATAAACTTTTTAGTATATATTTGAGTTTTCTGCGCTTTCTTTAACTTTGATAAATCTATTTTTTGAACTTTTCAGTCTTCTGTAAGTTTTTCTTTCACAGCTGTATCTATTGGTGCTTCATCAAGTATTTCTATTTTATCTTGAGCTGCAGATAAGTCAGGGTAGAGGGTAAAAAAATCATCCTGAGCTTTTCAATTTTTAAATGCTCAACATCCTGATATATATATCTTTCCATTTTCGGATATATTTTTGAGCTCTTGTTTTACAAAACGAATCCACTTTCGCTTTGCACTATCAGTTACGACGCAACTGGCAACAAAAGTCCCTGTTTTATCAGAGAGGTACTCAGAGTTTAACCACCTGTCAGTGTAATATTTATTGACCTTACAACCAAAAACCTTGTATTGCATATTTTATTTTCTTAAAAATCTATTTTCTAATAAACTTTTCATAGTATTATTTTTCAACTTAACAACTCCAGATGGGATAGAGTTATGTTGTATTTGATAATATCAATCTATTCACTTATAATCTATTTCTTCTCACTTCAAAAGAGAGTTTATATTTTTTTCATCTATCGAGATATTGTTTTTTGTAAATATACGAAAATTTGTTCAGAGGAAGTAATTAGGTTCAAAGACTCAAGACTCTAACTTTCAAATTTTTATTCACGCTTTAAAGAGAAAGAAATTTTCCCAGAAATAATCAATATTTTTTTCTCCATAATATATTTCATTTCTATAAGTATAAAATTTACCAGGAAGAGTAAGGTCGAAATTTTGAATTAAAAACTCTGTAACTGTTTTTTCGGCAGTATTAGAAAGTTTTTCAAATCCCTGAGGGTTGTTTTTAAACTCTTTCTTTTTCTTTTCTGGAAGAGAAGAAGTTTTTACTATTTTAGCGACAAAAAATCAACCAGTATTATTTTTATGTGGCCACGCTCTCACGAGTGGATGATTATTTTCTCTGTCTAGTAGAGCTATAGAGAAATGATCTCAGTAAACATCAGTGAGTTTATTAAGTATTTCTTCGTTTTCGAGTCTATTAAGAGTGCAGGTAGAATACACTAACTCTCATCAAACTTTCACGGCTTGCAAGGCATTTTCGAGGAGCTGAAACTGTAGTTTTGCAATTCTCCTTATGTTTTTGAGATTCCAGTATTTAAGAGCGTCTCACGATTTGTAAGCAGTTCATTCTCAACTACATGGAGCATCAAGGAGTATTTTATCAAAAACTTCTGGAAAGTTTCAAAAGAATCTTCCATCATAATTTGTAACATAGGTATTTGCTGCTCAGAGCCGGTCTAGATTTTCATGTAGCTGTTTCATCCTTCATTTATCTATCTCATTTGCGATGATAGTTGAGTTTGGGTAGTATTCTGCAAGTTGTGTTGTTTTACCTCCTGGACTCGCTGACATGTCGAGAATAGTGTACTCTCAGGTATCTACGCTGTCTCCCGACATATAAAATGGGGAAGAGCTAGCTGCGAGTTCTTGCACATAGAAATACCCAGCGATATGCTCGAGACTATGACCTAGCGCAAAAGTAATATTTTCTCTATCTACATAAAACATATTTTTCCCAAGAGGAGTTTCCCCAAGTGTCCATCATTGTTTTGTGGCTAAGGTTTTAAAATCCTCTATAGAAATTTTATTAGTATTTACCCTGAGAGTTTTTTTAAGTGGTTTACTCAGAGCAGCCTGAAAATCCTGCATCTCATCAGGGGAGAACTCAAAAGTTTCTTGTATGTAATTTAAAAAATCTTGTTTCATTTATTTTCTGAAGCTTTCTAAAATTTCTTTTGCGATTTCTTTTCAACCAAGCCCAAATGAGAGACCAAGAGAAATAGTGAGGGTAGTGATGAAACCTAAAAACAGGGCATTGATAATAAACTGATCTACTACTTGAATGTAGTTGAGCATAATCATCAGTGTAAAAAACATAATGATAAGCTTTGCTCACATTGCTATTATCCTTGAGGTCTTGTCTTTTGTGAGTTCGAGCGCTTGATAGATGATATCGTGAACAGAATTTGCAAATCTAAGTCCAAAAAATCCTATAACAATACCAATAAATAGATTTGGAAGATAGGCTATGAGATCTTCCATAAACTTCTCAATTTCACCGATTCAAATAACTTGAATTGCCCAACGAAAAAACAATAAAAATACATAGTATGAGAATGCTTTTGCAGTAATCCTATCATAACGAACTTTCTTTGGTACTTCTGGTTTTTCTTTTGTTTTACTTTCGTTATCGTCGAGGTTCTTGTCTACCATTTTCGTAGTATTTTCCTCAAATCAATCCCAAAGTTTATTTATGAGATCCACTATACCAAATTTCCAAAATATATAGAGTGTAGCTCTGTAAATAGAATAAGAAATTAATGCTCAAATACAGAGGATCATAAGAGCTTTTGCTCCTTTTACACCATATAATTCTAGAGTGAGTGTAATTTCTCTTGAAAGTTTTTCAAAAACCTCAAAGATAAAGTTAAAATTCATAAATCTGTAATATAAAAAATATCTATCTAGAATATAGGTTTTTGCAGCAAGAAAGCAAAAAATAAATTTGACTCTTTCACTTCAAATCTATATACTCAGCGAGCTACAATTTTGCGGGGGTAACATAAAAGAGTGAGTGTACTAAGGCTTCAACCCTTGGGTGTGCGAGTTCAAACCTCGTCCCCCGCTCCATAATGAAATAATTTGCGAAAGGTCTCTTGGTTTTACTGAACCAGAGGCTTTTTTTGATAGTTCTAACGCTTTGTATTTTCTCTTTATAATAGGAGCTTGTTTTATAAGTGGCAGAAGCCACGGAGGGGTTCTATAAAATCCTTTATTTCACTAGTTTCTAGTGAAGATAAGAGATTGTTTTCAATGGAATATTTAGAATTACTTTCTTGATACTATATTGGTCTTTTGATATCGTGTTATCCATTAGTAAATCAAGAAGCTTGTTAAGTTTCTCATCTGTTATCTTTTCATTTCTTTCTAGATTACTAATAAGTTTTTCTCTTTCTACTCTCACGTTATGAAACTCATCTTTTAATGGTCTTTTATATTGTTTAGCTTTAGCCTCAAATAGTAAAAGCTTTAGGACTTGTCCTAGTAATAAAAAAGTTCATAAAAAGAACCCATAAAACACAAATTTTCATTGTTTTTCAGAGAACCCATCTATATCTTGAACTGCCCTTATTCCTTCAAAATCAAGTATTATGATTAAGAATACAAATCCAACGAAGATTAAATTCATAAGGAAGTAATGAGCGTAGAACAAATCTAGTAGCTCGTTTAACTTAGTCTTTGAGTGTAAGTATATAGAGTTAAATTGCTCTTTGATTTTTCTCCAATCAGGTTTTAATTTCATATGATTGATATTAAGCAGTTATTCATTTTTCATTTAGAGGTTTCCCTAATCAAAAATATGCTAAATCATAGTGTTTATCTAATATCCCATCTACTCTATCAGATACTCTCTGATGTAAGGCAGCTTCAGTCATTAGAGGGCAGCCTTCTTCTTCAAAATCACATAATGATTTAATGACTGGTGAACCATCAAATCGTAGAGTGTTAAATATTCTTCCTAGTTTATCAACATATTTATCTGGTAATCTTTTATGTGAATACTGACTTTTAAGTGTAAAGTCCAAAGCATTTTGAAAGATAGGGATATCTTCTCATCGAGAAAGAATATTTCTTCATAACACAGATGCACAACCTCCTTCAAATTTTATTTTTCAACTTTCAGTAATGCATATAGCAGGAAATATACCAGCTAATTGAGGAACATATATATTAGGATATAAATCTTCTCACCAATATTTTTCAGCAATATCTGCAAAGTCAGTAAAGTCTTCCACGTTACGTATTCCACAGTCTTCTATGCGTTTTACAGCAACTTTTGGCTCAGGTTCATCTACTGTATCAAGAGCCGCATCAATACAATACCCTCAAACCTGAATAGCGTTTTGAAAATTGTTTTCATTTTGTATTCACCAAATCCCTTTTACAACTGCTAAGGAAGTTTTGTTATATCTTCGTATTGCTTGTAATCCTGGAAGACTAGGTTGTCTGTTATTTGATTGCATAATATCCTGTACACTATCTCTTATTTCTTTACATTGTCCTATAGGATATTTTCACAAAAAAGATTGAGGATGAACTTTTCATTTAAGTTTTTTTCTGTTTTTTCTCACTATGCCATCAAGGTATTCTCGTATTCATTCTATTTCAGAAGTAATAGTAGGTATGTAAGGGGTGAGTTTTTCCTCAGACCTTTCTAACTCTTCAGGTGATAGTTTTTTTAAGTTCTCATTATCTACCCATCATTGAGCGTGCTGTAAAAATCTTTGAGACATATAATTTTATGTTTATAAGTAATTAAATTTACTATAAGTATAAAAAAAGATTTGTAAATTAAAAATTATATATAAGATAAGTCAAACAAGTAGTAAGGATAGTAGAAAAAACATATAGTTTGGAAGAGGAGCAAGTGAAGGTGGAGTGATGTAATATTAGATATAATTAAAATAAGACTATGCAACTCTGAGCTATTACAGATAACATGATTAGATGACTTACTCATTCTAGGTTTATAGAAAATCCTCACGTAAAAAGTGAATGAATTATTCAACGATTAGAACAGTTTGGTTTATCAGTATCAGATGTACTTGAAGGATGATTTACAACTCCTACAAATTTTAATGTGTGACCAAATATAGGATGATGGTATAAAGACTTTACTTCTTGAAGGTCGTTTCAGGCATCCTTTAAAGAAGGTGATGGAAGTACTACAACGTTAGTAAATAAATGAAATGATATTTTTGAATGAGATAGTTATAGAAGATACCACAAAGAGGATGGAACATATGTGTGACAGGAGTTGGTATGATTTTTATTAAAAGAATATTCTACATCTACAATCTACAACAAACAAAAAGCCCCGTGGTTTCAGCCCGGGGTACTAGAAAGAATAATCTTTTACTAGATTACCGCTTATAGAAATCAAAATAATTACGAAAAAATATCAAACCACTCTAGGCTTGATATTTTTTTTGTTCTCACTACAATACTCAGCATATATTTACCACATTAGAAAATAATTAATTATGGCTAATAGT
>JAJOLH010000053.1 GCA_021129415.1 Candidatus Altimarinota bacterium
TCTGGTCAGCAAAATCTCAATTTTGCAAAGAAGAAAATGGTAGGAAAAATTGTAGATCTAAAGTATATAGTTACAAATAATGAAACAGAGTCATTGATACTGGAAAATGATCTAATTAAAAAGCATCAACCAAAATATAATATATTGCTCAAAGATGATAAAAACTTCTTGTATATCAAGATTACGCATTGAGAATATCCTCAGATAATCAGAACAAGAATATCCCCGAGTAATATCAAGAAGTCAGATGGAAAATACTATGGTCCATATATATCAGGATATCATGTAAATGAGATATTTAAACTTCTCAAAAAAGCATTTGGATACTGAGTTGGGAGTCATAATTTCTTTATGAAAAAATGAAGCTATAATCTTGATAAATACATATTTAAAGGGAATATTGACGAGAAAGAGCAGAAAATAAGAGAGATATATAAAGATAAAGTCATGCAAATTCAGCATTTCCTCTCTGGTAATTCCAGCGATATCAAGCAAATGCTTCAAGAAGATATGAAGAGGTATGCTGATAACATGCAATTTGAAGAGGCTCAGAAGCGAAAGATTAGTCTTGAGGCTCTAGAGAGTCTAGATAGTATGCAGATCGTGAGAGACGGAGTTAAGGGTGATTTTATGGTGATTCAAATACTAGAGAAGTATGAAAACATCTATGTATGAATAATAGATATTATTGACTCAAAAATAGCAGCATATGAAAACTATGAAGTTAAAAACATGTTGGAGGATAGTAGTCAGGATATTTTAAAAAATATAGTAGAACAAAAATGGTCACAAAATAGAGAAAGAAAGAGTTTAAGTTTCATAGTCCCTGAGCAAATAAATAAGTTAGATGATAGTATTTTTCATGAAGTGCCGCAAATGTGAGCAAAGTTTGAGCTGCTAAAACTCTGTTATAAAAATATCTATGAATATGCACATAAAAAACATATAGATAGTCTGAGTACTAAAAGCTATACTAAAAAAACTATGCAGAGTTTGTTAAAAACACTAAGTTATAAGGAAATTAATAAAGATCTAATATTTGAGTGTAATGATATATCGCACCTATCTGGTACTCATAGTGTAGCCAGTAGATCAGTTATAGAAAATGGCAAGAGAAATCCCAAGAAGTATAAGAAATTTCAAATCAAAACACTTTCCCAGTGAAAAATAGATGATTTTGGATCTATGGAGGAAATTATGCTTAGAAGGATAGCTGAGCTCAAAAAAATATGAAACTACCCCGATCTAATAGTAATTGACGGTGGTAAGTGACAACTGTGAGCAGTTATGAAAATACTTGAATCCTCAGATATAGATGTATACCCACAAGTAGTATCAATTGCAAAGAGAGAAGAAGAACTATTCCTTCCAGGGCAATCAGAATCTATACTCCTGGACAAGGAGAGTAATGAACTTAGGATGATACAAGCGCTTCGTGACGAAGCGCATAGATTTGCTATAAGTTTTAATAGAGATTCAAGAGCTAAGGCTCAAAAACAGAATTTGCTTGAATCTATCCCATGAATATGACCAAAAACTCGAAAGAAAATATTGTCTCTCTACGGAAGTGTTGCTTGAATTAAGGAAGTATCAAAAAAAGAGCTCATAGAAGCTCTTTGAATAACTGTTACTGAGAATCTTGAGAATCATGGTTTAATGTAATTTGCTGGAACTCTCATTTCATTTTTTTTCATCAAGTTCACCAGTATACACATCTGCCGTTTCATAAGTGAATAAGATAATATATCTTTTTTAGAATTTCATCATGAACCTCCAAAAGTTCTCACATTTTATGTTCTCTCGCTGATAGGTAATATTTATTAGCTTCAAACAATGTATTTATATTTAGTCAATTTACATTCATTGTATTGTAGGGATTTTGTACTATAATCAAATTTAATTAAATTCTAATAAGCTGTATGAAAGATTTATTCAAAAACTACCATAAGCATAAAGTTCTCTCGAATGCATGAATTTTAAGTATAGCAGCTCTGCTCGCTGTAAGTGTAAATATGTTTATACTTAGTGGAAATACTGGACAAACACTCAAAGCCAATGTGCTGGAAGCGACAAGTACTCAAGTAAGCTCTGTAGACGTATTAGCTGCAACAAATGAGAGTACAATATCTCTATCGAATACTCAAGAAATGCAAAATGTTATGCAGTTATCATTTTCACTGGCTTATAACCCTGAAATACTCAGTCTATGAGCGAGTCAGACTTTATTATGAGACTCAGAAATATCAGTTATTGAAAACAATGATGGATTTTCTAATTATATCCTCACGTTTTCAAGTCCTCTAAACATCACTGCAGGAAGTGAATTAGTAAATATCTCTTACGCTAAGCCACAAGATGAGACGGTACATCTGAATATAATAAATGTAAATTTTACAGATAATCAAGATGAAAGCTATCTCCTCTCTAGTAAATGAATTATATTTTAATGTATTACGATACTCACTGTCATCCATATCTTGCAAAAGAAAAGTCTCAGGAAGAAATTCTTGAGAATTTTTTTAATTGATGAGGAAAATATCTAAACTCTATTTGATGTGACTTAGAAAGCTCTCAGATATCTATAAACCTTGCTCATAAATATCCAGGAGTTTACGCAAGTATCTGAATTCACCCAACCCACTGCTTAGATTATATAGATAATATCCAAGAAACTATAAATGAGTTAGAGAAATTATACCATAAACACGCAGATAAAATAGTAGCCATATGAGAGATTTGACTTGATTATCACTGGATAAATAGTCTTTCTAAAAAATATAGTATTTCTGAAGAAAAAGTTATTATAATCCAAAAAGAATTTTTCAGAGCACAAATATCCCTCTCTAAAAAATTGAATCTTCCAATCATTATTCACAATAGATCGTCGGCAGATGATGTTTTAGATATCTTGATTGAAATGGACTGTAAAGATTTTGTTTTCCACTGCTATAGCGAGGATCTGGTATACGCAAATAGACTCCTGGATCACTCTCCTAAATGCATGTTGTGATTTGGAGGGGTAACCACATTTAAAAGTGCTCTATGAGTACAGGAGGCTGCTCAAAACATCCCACTAGATAATATAATGATAGAAACTGATAGTCCGTACTTAACTCCTAGTCCGTTTAGATGAAAAGAGGAAAACGAGCCTATACTCGTAAAGTATATCCTCTCTAAGATAATAGATCTAAGAAATGAAAAACCTGAAGATATTACAAGACAGGTATTTGAGAATAGTATAAAATTTTTTGTAAAAAAAAATAACTCCTAAGGGTTATTTTTTTCTTGTTTCTACATATTCAACTATAAAATCTATTTTTTTTGATCATAGATTTTGAGATATTTTATAGCACTCGCTTATCATATCATGTAGAATTTTTTTTGTAGCATCTACTCAGAGAAGATATACAAATCATTTTTGTTCCCCTCATACACTCTTCCCTGTTTCTTCTGGTGTTCACTCTACATCAAGCAGATCATCCTTTACCTGAAATGCGAGTCCTAATTTCTTACCAAAATCTCAGTATATATCAATATTTGAAATTTCTCAGGACAAAATAACCCCAGAGAGAATAGACGCTTCAATAAGTTTTCCTGTTTTTTTTCAATGAAGACCACTCAAGGTACTTGTATCGAGTTTTCATATATTTTTCTCGTAAAATAGGTCTTCCACCTGGCCTCATATCATCCCATAGTATCCTACAGCGTGAGAAAGGAGTTTAGATATCTTTTTTGACTTAACTGGGTCTTTTATATCTGAAATTATTTCAAAACATAGTGAGTTAAGTAAATCACCAACTAAAACTGCATTATATTCTCAATATTTCTTCCAAACAGTTAGTTCTCATCTGCGAAGTTCATCATTATCCATGCAAGGAAGATCATCATGAAGTAGCGAGTACGCATGAATGGATTCTATTGCTATACATACTCTCACTATATCATCATCTGATCTCAACTCACTGAAATCTTTTCAACTCAGTGAAAGATAAAACTCAAGCGCTAAAATAGCTCTCAGTTTCTTTCCTCATTTAAATGAGTATTTAATAACATTCTTAAATTCCTCAAGAGGGGGACTCATAGGGAGTGCGAGATAGGTATCTAAATACTTATCTATGCTTGATTCTATCAGAGATTTATAATCATTATACCAAGTTGGGAGATGTTTATTATTCATATTATTTTCCAAAATTACGTTTCGAATTATTAAAACTCTCAATTACTCTATCAAGTTCAGATTCATCAAACTCTGGCCATCTTTTATTTGTAAAATAGTACTCGCTATACGCACTATCATAGAGAAGAAAACCTGAATGTCTCATATCTCATCCTGTTCGAGCAATTACATCCGGAACAGGAATATCAGCCGTATCTAAGTATTTTCTAAATTCTTCTTGGCTAAGTTCTTCTGGATCTTTTCATTCAAGAATTATTTTTTTTGTTGCTCTGAGTATTTCATCTTGTCATCCATAAATAAGAGCAAGAGTGAGTGTAAGTCCATTATTATTTTTGGTGTCCTCTATAACTTTATTTAATACTATTTGTGATTCTTCTGGAAGCTTGGAGATATCTCCTATAATATTAAATCTTAATCACTCTATATTCATCTTTTCTAAATAATATTCTATAGAATTCACGAGTTTAATAATTCAAGATACCTCTTCTGGAGAACGTTTCTGAAGATTTTCGGTAGAAAGAGCCCAAAGAGTCAGATGAGTTATTCATTTTTGACTGACTAGTTCCGTAATTTTAACTACATTATCAGCTCATGCTTTATGGCCAGCAATAGCTGGAAGAAATCGTGCCTTTGCCCAGCGACGGTTTCAGTCCATTATAAGTGCAAGATGTTTTAGTTTTTTTTCTATCATAATACCAAGTTAAACAACCATTTTATCTTCTTCTGATAAATCTTCACGTTTTATGTACTCAGATATTGCTGACTCCTTATGAAACTCATAAAGGAGTGGAGATGCAATAAATATAGATGAGAATGTACCTATAATGGTACCAAATAGCATCGTAAGAGTAAACCCAGAGATACTATCAGGACCGAGTAAGAAAATACATAGGAGCACGAATGCTAGAGTTAAACTCGTATATATACTACGAGTCATAGATTCTGATATAGATATTTCTATGATTTCTTTGAGATCTTTTGTCTTTCAACCAAACTCTTTGAGATTTGATCTAATTCTATCAAATATTACAATAGTATCATTGATAGAATATCAGAGTATGGTTAGTAGGGCTGTTATGAAAAAAGTATCGATTTGAAACTCTGGAAAAAAGTTGGAAACAAGTATGTAAAATCCTGAGGAAATAACTACATCATGAAAGAGTGTCACAAGAGTAATTGCTGCGAAAGAGAGAGAAGATATTCAGCCAGCAGCTCAAGAGAATGCGTAAGCAATATATACTGTAATAGCAACTATAGCTATCAAAAGAGTTAATTTTGCAGTTTGTTTTATATAGTCTCAGAAACTTGCTCCGATATTAGTATATTTTGAGAGTTCTATATCTCATATATTTTTAAAGTTTGATTCCAGTTCATTTCTAAAAAATATTTTATGTTCCTCTAATTCTTTATCATCTATGTTTTTATTGAATCATGCTTCAACAACAAACATGTTTTCTCAGGTGATTTTATAAGTGCTTACTGAATTTATGACATTCCCTGATATATTTCTGTGTCAAGCTATAGTTTCGGACTCTTGTGTGATTTCTTCGGCATTGTATGTATAGTCTGAGTATGTAAACTCACTTTGTGTCCCACCAGTCATGTCTATTCCCAAATTTAGATTTCAGAAAAAAATCATAAAAGCTGAAAGAATAAATAATACTCAGGAAATGATAAAATATAATTTTCTTTTTCCAATTGGATCAATGTTCATCATAAAATAATAACGAAATAATATTGGCAAAATTGTAACTAAAAAAAGGCTAAAACAAAATAAACTTGCAGCAAAGTTCAGCCCTCATATAATCAGTTGACGATACTTAACAAACAGACATGAAAAAACTCTTTCATTATATAATTCTCGGGCTTTTAATCCTGATGATATGATTTCTCGTTATTACGCTATTTAAGCCAGATCTGCTATTACCAATAATAGATTGGATCAAGGGGCAAATTGAATCTCTATGAAAATGGAACTATCTCCTTGCGTTTGTATCAGCTCTCGTTGAGTCACTCCCAATAATTGGAACAATTATCCCTGGACAAGTTGTGATGCTCTCAGTTTGATGATTTTATGGATGAACTTGAGTAACTCAATTTACAGGAGTACTGATATTTGCTATACTGGGGTCAGTGATTTCTAACGCAATTTGATATTTCTTAGGAAAATATTATTGAGAAGACTTTTTCAAAACCTATGGAGTATGGGTGTGAATAGAACAAACAGAGCTCAAATACCTAAAAAAATGAGTGAATACTTGGTGAGCTTGGGGAATTATACTCTCAAAATTCCATCCGCACTTTAGGGCATTTTTGCCGTTCATTGCCGGGAGTATGTGATTTAAACAAACACGTTTTTGGATATATAACATACTTGCGTCAACTCTTTGGGCAAGCGTATTTATTACTATTGGTATATTCTTTGCAGAATACTATGAAACTATTCTAAGATACATTTGATGGGTGTTTACCTGAATTCTTGTATGAGTACTTACATATTACTGGTATTTTAAAAGAGATGCAATGTTAAAGTACTGGAGGGAAAAAAACCTTGAAATGGAGGCTAAATATAATAAATAAAAATATAAGTATATGGACTATTCTATCGAAGCATGAAAGCACTCAGCGAATAAAGATCATACTATAATGACATGATGAACATTAAGTGTTGATAAAACTGTGCGATGTTCAACAGGAGTAAAGTTTTATACGTATTCAATTCCCATGTATACATGATGAAATTTTGATATGAATTTTCATATGTGAGTACATGCAGCAGAGCATATGATAGCCTATAAAAAAGACACTTGAAGTGTTCGAAATAGTCTTGAAGAAGTCACGCAGTGAAGTCTAGAGTGAAAAGTGATATTAGATATATCACCATATAAAACAAGTTTGGATACTTTTGGATTTCGAATCACATCAATGGTAGCATTAGAGGTTCAGCAAGTTCATGAACTCATGAAAATATCAATAAAAAGGGCTATTATTTTTTTAGAAAGTGAAGTGGTAGAAGACATTGATGATTTTCAATGAATCCCTTTTGCAAGAGAGATATCGTGTGGTCAGTATGATTTTCATGATAAATCAAGAGCAATACGGGATTTACAGAGTATAAATGTGAATGATTTGAAAATAAACAGCTCAATAATCCAGTCAAAACACACAGTAGCCTATGTATGCGATCTCAGGTTTTTGAAGCCAAAAATTAAATGATGAGATAGTATGACTATGTTCTCTCCAGACTTTAGTTACAAAATATCCGAACTTATAGAAAAACATTTACCAAATAAACTTCCTTGATCTATTACTATAGTTTGAACATATGGTTGTATGACAGGAATGTATTTATGTATTAGTTCTACTGCTTGAGACGGAACAGATGTTTCTAATATTCATAGAATAATAATGGATATCCTCTCTGAACATATAGATATCGAATCTCTTGATGAAGAAGAGAAAATTCAATTCGAGGTTCTTATTGCCAACTATGAAAATTTTTGAAATTCATAATCTTCAATCATTAAAAAAAAACT
>JAJOLH010000059.1 GCA_021129415.1 Candidatus Altimarinota bacterium
AAAAAGTCGTGCAATCATTTAGGAAACAATGGACCATCTTTATTAAAATTTTTTCAATTTGTGACTACTGCAAGTGTGTGACCATCATCTCTAAGTTTTGTTAGGTATTCTTCTGATCCAGTTATTAAATCTTTGCTATAGCTACGCTCTATTTTTCTAAATAGCTCGTAATCGTCATTTGTTGGGTTAATAGAGTTCATTGCTAAAAGCATTCAAACTAAATCTCTTGTTCTAGTTCTATCAATTTTTAAATTCTCTATAAAATGATCCAATTCTTGATCTGTAACAGAAAGTCTCCGTTCTGCTATAAAATCATATGAAGCTGCTTTTTTTGAAGTCACACTATCAACTAATGTTCATCAGATATCAAAAAGACTATAAGACATAGTTTTACTTTTTCGAAGTAAGTTGCTTTAAACTCATACTACATTTTTTACAAGATTTCTATTATCATACGGAAATTTATGATTTTCCAAATATCTAATGAGCGCGTAGTATGCAGACCATGATGATTTATCTTCATAGAGGTATGCATTTCCTTCTGCTCTTCCTGGATGAAATTCATTTAGTATGTTTCAAAGATAGTTTTTTTCATTTACTATTGGGACTACTCATTGTTCCATAATTTTTTCCAGTTTGATATCATTACAATTACAGAGCATTGCATCAAGTCAATTCATATCAAAATCTTCGTGAGACTTTACGAAAGCTATATTTTTTGAATCTATTTTCTCTAAACTCTTTCAAAAAACTATAAAGTTTGCTGGTAGGATAGATAAACCATTTAGTATATCTTGAGTTATAGTCTTATCACTAAAGTGTACTCAGACAAGAATTTTTGATCTTCTTGGGAAGTTATACGTAGATTTGTATGCATCCCTCGATTGCGTCTTTTGCGATGTTAGTTCAGAAAAGTTCATATATTTTGTTTTTATTTTTATACTAAAACCATGATAACACAAAATACTATCGATTATCAAATATTTTAGTTTGACAGATTATGAAAAAAACTGGAGTAAATATATTTTTCTATATAATGCATTGTGTAAATGTAAAATTATGAATAAAAATTTTTGGCAAGAGCAAATGAAGCTACATGATAAGCTCTGTTTTCTTGCTCCTATGGATTGATATGGTGATAGTGCCTATAGGCAATCAATGAAAAGAATTGCACCACATATATACTGTATAAGTGAGTTTTATAGTGCGGATTGACTTATACATTCTAAGTTTTTGGCTGATAGCGTGTTGCCACATCAAGAAATAGAAAAACCACTTATAATTCAAATCTTTTGAAAACAGCCTGAAAACTTTGTAAAATCAGCAAAAATAATTGAAAAGTTTTGAGTTGCTTGAATAGATATAAACATGTGATGTCCAGCTAAAAAGGTCGTAAGATCCGGTCATGGATCTAGTCTCTTAATTAACGAACAAACAGCTTTTGATATAGTAAAGGCATTAGACGAGTCTACTAATCTCCCTATATCTGTAAAAACAAGACTAAGTTTTGATGGTAATCAAGACCTTATCAAGTTTGCACAATGACTACAAAAAGCATGAGCAAAACTTGTAACTATTCATGGAAGAACTGCAAAGCAAGCATATACTGGCTCGGCTGATTTTACAAACATATATGAACTCCAAAGAAATTTAGATATACCAGTTATCTGTAATGGTGATGTTCAGCACTTTGATGATTGAATGTCTAAGGTTCAAAACCTTGCTGGGTTTATGATCGGGAGAAGAAGTTTTTGAAATCCATGGTGTTTTCTATGACAAGAACATTTTGAGCGAGAACCTTGGAAACAGCATGGAATATGATTTAGTAATGGAATCTATCATCCAACTCTAGGAGAAATGCTCGAGTGAATGGAGTTTCACGCTGCAGAACTCGTAAAAACTAAATGAGAACGCAAGTGATCTCTCGAGATACGGAAACACTTAGTTCAGTATATAAAATCGTTCCCAGGTGTAAAAGAGTATAGAAAGCGGCTCGTAACGACAGAATCTATAGAACAAACCTCTGAGACGATAGCTGAGATGAGAGTTAGGTTTCAATCTGACTTATTAAAAAGGCCAGGATTTGGAGAAATAGAGTAAAGTAGTATATAGTTATTTTAGGTCTCTCTGTGACTTTAGGCTGCGAACTTTAAAAATATACTTTCTAGTTCCCTCTTTAAATCTTCTTCATCAGAAGAAATAAATTTTCAAAATTTCATATTTTTATCAAAATTGAGTAAATCTATATAGAGTTTAGATATATTCTTGTATTTAGACTTGTGAGATTTATTTATTAGAAAAGATCTATTTCAGAGTTTAAGAATATCTCAAATATCTTTTGGTGATGTTCTATTTTTCTTAAGTAACTCAATATACAAAAATACACGCAGGTTTGCTACTATAGATTGATAAACCGCATAGAGATTTGAGTAAAGGATGAGATTGTCGAGCTCTGAAAATATCTTATTTGCATCTCGTTGTAACAGGGTATCTATGAATGAAAATATAGATTCTTCAAACTCAGGAATGATAGTATCTTGCAAGTGTTTTGCTGTAATCTGATCATTAATGATAAGGAGTTTTTCAATTTCTGATATAGATTTCTGTAGATCTCATCATTTAAGGAAAATTAGTCTTCTCAATGTATTAGCATCTATATGTTTTCAGTATTTACGAGAAAGTATTGAAAATACTTCATCTTCTCATCCTATATTAAATTCCTTTAGTTGGGATAAAGTTTTAAGTTGCTTAAAACCTGATTTTCGTTTATCTGGGTTTACTGATACAAATAGTACTAACACCTCTTCGGGCAATGATTGTATGCATCATAATATTTGAGTTTCAAGTTCACTTGCTCATAAAAATCATTTCTCACCAGAGTACGGAAATCACTCAATTATAACCAATCTTTTCTCCGCAAATATACTTCTGGATAATAGCGTCTCTGAAATATGATTCTTTGAATTTACATCTAGGGATGTAATATGAGTGATATTTTCATTTCCATGCTTCTGAGTAAATCATGTTTTCCATCTTAAAACCTCCTCACGGATGAGGTAATCATTATTTCATGTAAATAGGTATATCATAGTCTATTTAAAAATACTGGGGAGTGTTTTATTTCACGATTCTTTAATTATATCCAAGACTTCCCTTACTGCAATGAGTGATTTTTTTAGTGCCAGTAGATCTCTTGGGCCTGCTCTATCCAGTGATAGACGTGATAGGAGAGCGTCAATATCAACTATATACTTTAACTGCTGAGAAACTTTTGATAAGAGAATAGTGTCATCTGCTATAGAGGTTATAAATTTTTGTCTTTCTTTTATATCTCAAATATCTTGCAATGGATGTAGGATTTCGTTTATTAAATACCTCTTCCCCATTGGGGTTTGTGTACCATCTATCACTCACAGTAACGTTCACTGAGTTTTTGACCCTGTTACTATATTGTAAACGAGGTCAAGGCTTCTAATAGTTGACTCATCGAGTCACATATATCATGAAAAACTCTCATAAGATAGATTATGCAAGAAATCCAAGTTTTGCTTTTGATTTAGATCCAGGTATTCAATGAGTTGAGCGCTGGCACTCTGAGCTAGTAGTTTATTCTCAATCCCAAATCATTCTAAATTATGTGTCCCTAGCTTACTTAGTAGGACTTGGTAAGGTTTTTTCCTACTATCAAAATAATATATATTTAATGAAAATTTCTTTGCCAGAACTTCGTGTATTTGCTGATCTCCGTGTATTGATTTTTGTAATACAACTTCGCTTGGAGCTAACTTATAAAGCTCTCAAGCACAATCGGAAAAGTTATCAAATTCACTACATTTCCAACTATGATCTGATAAATTAACTATAGATAATCAAAATCTATCTCAAGAGTGAGAAATAGAAACTATAATATTCGTTGAGGAATTATCTTCATAATTTTCTCACTCTAATGAGAGAGTTGCTGGAGTTACTACTCTTACAACTTCTCGCTCTACGATTCACTTTGCTTGCGGTGATGATACTTGTTCAGCAAGAGCTACTTTGTAGCCAGCTCATACAAGCAGTGGTAGGTATTTTTCTTTAGCATGAAATGGTATTCCGGCAAGCAGAACTGGATTCTCTGCATTTTTATTTCTACTTGTGAGCGCTATGCCTAAAATTTTATGAGCTATTTTAGCGTCCTCTTCAAACATTTCATAAAAATCCCCCATTCTAAAAAATAGTATAGCATCCTTATACTTACTTTTTATATCCCAGTACTGTTGCATTGCTGGAGTTAGATTCATAGTTTCTTTCTGATAGAGAAATATTTTTTTCGTTTCATTTTTTTTCTATATTTTTCAGGCTCCATTTCTCGAGATATACTGAGTAAGAGAGCTAATCACAGTGACAGAGAAAGTAAACTTGATCATCAGTATGATATAAATGGAAGCGTAATACCGGTAAGGGGTACTATATTTAGGTTTACTCATATATTGATGAAGGCTTGGAGTAAAATCCATGTTGTGATTCAAAAAGCTGTGTATTTTGCAAATAAATCAGAGTTATAGCGAGAAATTAGAAGTCATCTATATCAAATATACATATACATAGAAACCAGTATTAGAGCTCCAATAAATCAAAGCTCTTCTACTATTACAGAAAAAATAAAATCTCACTGCACTTCAGGCAAATATCCAAATTTTTGTATTGATCATCAAAACCCCAATCAGGTAAATCATCAGCTTCAGATAGCAATCAGAGCCTGCTCAGTTTGATAGTTTATTGTTTTATTTCTTATCGCTTCTTGATTGTCTCATAAAAAGTTATCTATTCTTTGAGTGATGTATCAAAGATTATTGAGATTTTTCCCTGTTTCTTTGTCATAGTCTCAAGATAGATATACAGATCATGCAACCATAACTCACATTATAAACATGAGAGCAAGATAGCGAATATTTGCTCCAGCAATAAAGAACATCATAAATGACACAGGTACAATAACAAGAATAGTTCAAAAGTCTGGCTGCGCTCATACAAGAAACACAATCACAGCAAGTACTAATGCAAACGGGATAAATCACTCATTAAAGGTATGTAAGTATTTCTTATATTGTTTAAAGAAAGCTGCTAGATAAACTATGACTGCAAATTTTAGGAATTCAGTAGGTTGGATGTTAAAAGGGATACCAGGGATAGAAATCCATCATCTAGCTCATTTATAATCAGCTCACACAAATAAAACAATTATGAGAAGAATTATTGCGAATGAAAATATATGTCTTGCGTATTTCTCAAAAAAACTGTACTTGATTTTTACTAGCAATCAGACCATAGTAAAGGAAATGACTACATGGATGATATTTCTAAGAACATAAAAATGATTATACGCTTCAGGAATCATTCATGCAGCCGCTTGCGAGCTGGTAACTCTAAAAGAACCCCAGACTGAGACTGAGCTAATCATGATCATTCAAAATATTACCAACAGTAATACAGTGAAGAAGAGTTTATAATCTACTGACTTCATATTTATCTAATAAGCTGATCTAAGAGCATGTTTACTTCTGGATTATTCATTAATAGCATTCATTTTATAAATGAAATTCAAAGTAATATGATAATTGGTGTAAAATCAAAGGCTCAGAAACGTGTAGGAATATATTTTCGAATATATTTATAAACTGGGCCAATAATGTCTGAAATAAATCTCGGTCTAAAATTTACTCAAGCAAGGCTTAGCCATGATAATATGATATCAAAAATTACTAGATACATTATAAGTTCTAAAAATATAACGAGTGAGAGTATAATAATAGTCATTTTTAGTGTTTAATTGGTAAGTGATTTAAATGCGTTCTCTGCCGCAGATTCTTGTGCTTTCTTTTTACTTGTTCAAGTTCATTCTCATATCTTTTCTGTTTTTAAAAATACTCAGACAAGGAAGTTTTTATCATGATCAGGTCATGACTCACTCACAACCTCATAATAAGGGGTTATATCTCTGTCTGCCTGAGTTAATTCCTGCAATAGAGTTTTAAAATCTTTAAACAATTTTTCTTCGAGTATTCTCGGTAGAGTAGAGTATACATTGTTTACTATGAATTCCTCAGCGTTTGAAAATCATTTATCTAAATACAGAGCTCATATAAATGATTCTACAGTATTTGCTAGGATATAGTCATTTTCTCTGCCACCTGATTTTTCTTCTCACTTCCCAAGGTATAAGTATTCTTGGAAATCTAGTTTTTTAGCTACTTCTGCTAGATTCCTTCCTCTTACTAGCGCTGATCTCATATCGGTCATTTCTCACTCTTGTTTTTCTGGGTAATCCCTGAAAAGCATATGTGTAATTACGAGCTCCAGAACTGCATCTCAGAGGAACTCTAATCTCTCATTGTGCTGTGGAGCAAAGTCATTTCGTTCATTAACTATAGATCTATGAATAAACGCAAGTATGTATAAACTGATATCAATAGGCTCAATGTGCAATTTACTTAAGAGAGAGTTAATTTTCTCTTTGCAAATTTCACTATCGACAGCCTTTTTAGTTATAACCAAAATGTGTCCTTTTAAAAAAATAATATTCTATAGTATTAGAATATTATTTTTTGTGATGATGTAAAGCTTATTCTAGCAGAAAAAGCTATTTGTTCATGATGGATTATGAGTCTCTTTTTGGTGAATTTCAATATTCTTATAAAAACTATTCAGGATACCGTTTACGATATTTTTACTATTCTCATCTCAGTAGTACTTTGAGAGGTCTATTGCTTCGTTTATAGATACTTTTGCAGGAATTTCTTCCTTTAACCATAACATTTCACTCACAGCTATAGCTATAGCTATAATGTTTGTCTTGAGCATTGTTTCTAAATCAAACTTAGGAGCATATGTTTTAATTATCTCTAGGATATCATATTGCCTAATTACTATAAGATCAAACATTTCATTCATGTATACTGTATCCAGATCAAAATCAAATCTTCACTCAAAAAAAGCTTCATCAAATAATGTGTTATCTAATGGAGTGTAAATTCTTGAGTAAAGTTTTTGTACGAGATGTCTTCGAGTCTTTTTTCTAGAGGCTTTCATATAGGAGGTGCAATGCTATATATAAATTATTACGAAAAAAATCTCTCATTTCTAAATAGAAATAAGAGATTTTATATGAAACTATACTCGAGTAACTTTTTGTTTACTTTTCTTAGCAGCAACTACTTGTTCACCTTTATACATTCCATTTTCATCAGCAAAATGAGAAAGACCATTCCCTTCTTTGTTAAGTGAAACTCTGTTAGCTAGTTTTTTAGCAGTAAGTTTTATCCAGTTAGTAGTTCTTTGTCTACTTCTGTGTTTTGAGTGTTTTTTCTTTGGACCAAAAGCCATAATAAGCGTATTAATTTATAAGAGCGTATTTATACGAGCGGGATTATATGAGAGTTTTAGATGAATGCAAGTTTTTTAGTGTAATTTACGTACTAAATGTTCTTGATGCCCTGTTTTTATTTAAATAGTGCCTATCTGTTCAATTATAGCTAGGATTCTTAAGAAAATAAGTCTCTCTTTTTTGAGTCCTCTGTGCATGTAAATATAATCAGATAAGACTCAATTATATCACTCTAAACCCTAGGAGTTTGTTTCTGAAAATCTACAAAACAATATGAA
>JAJOLH010000021.1 GCA_021129415.1 Candidatus Altimarinota bacterium
TAAAAATTTTATTTCTCCTTGATTTAATCAAAAAGAAGAGACTTTTGATTTACGAAATACTCATATAAAATCAAATATTGATGATTATTTATATAAATGAATATTATCATATTTTAAGTCAAGACTAACAGCAGTTACTGTTAATGTAGGTTCTAAAACTTATTATACTAACAAGAGAAGTATAGAAATGAGTGAAGCATGATTATGAGATAGATTAACAACCCTACAGGTTTAACTCTTCCATTTATCAATCCCTCCATCTAAATCTTTTACATATTCAAATCAGACAGAATCCATATATTTCATGACGTGTTTACTGCGAGTACCATGCCAACAGTATATGAGATACCTCCCTGTTTTCGAGAGAGCTTCGAGTTTTTCTTGTGTATTTGCGAGAGTAATATCTATATGAATCTGATTGTCAGAAATAACTCAAAATGTATCTTGCTCTCAAGTGGTTCTTATATCTATGAGCGTAGTATCTGATAGAGCTATTTCTGCTTTAAAAGCTTCTGGTGATAATGTTTCGTAATTAGGCATATTTTCATGTTAGGACATATCTATTTAAATCTGTTATCTCGACTCTCACTATATCTCATATTTTATATTCTCAGGATTTTTCAAAGAATACTTCTTTGAAATTTCTCGTTCTTCCAAAGAATTGATCATCCTTTTCTCATGCGATGAGTATTTCCTCCTTTCTACCTAGCATAAGTGTGTTTCTATTTTGTACAGACTCAAGGAGTAAATCATTAAGAGTGTGCCACCTTGAGGCTTTTATTGCGTCTGTGACATCATCTGGCATTACCTTGGCTGCTAGAGTATTTGGTCTGACTGAATATCTAGCAGAGTAACTAAAATCAAACTGACATTCTTTGAATGCATTTACTGTCCTGCTGAACATTTCATCGGTCTCTCAACTAAATCAAACTATAATATCTGTGGAAATACTAAAGAGTGGATCACGTGATCGAAGATATTTCACCATATCCCTGAAGTCTTCATAACTATGCCTCCTGTTCATTTTTTTAAGTAGCTCGTTTGATCCAGATTGCAGAGCGAAATGTAGGTAGTTACATGTATTATCCAAATCTAGGTGAGCATCTAGGATATCACGAGTCATGTCATGTGGATTCGATGAAGTGAACCGTATTCTATCAATCCCTTTTATAGCATTGATATCTTCAAGTAAATTTCTAAATGGTGAAGTAAATTTAAGCCTTGGGAGTAACTCTTCAAAATCATCCCAGTCATATATCCGAAAGACTTTTGAGTTATCTTGTCTGATTTTTCTATTCCATCACTGTTCAAAAATACATATTTTTCCTCAGAAATACTTATAATAATCCCGTATGTGATGTGGACCATCGTCAATAACTATATCTAATATAAGCTTATTTGCAACTTTGTACTTATTATCCTCTCCAGTTTCCTTTGTAAAAATAATATCTTCAAAAAAATTTGATCAAAAATAACTAGCTAGTAGTTTTAGAGTTGTATCTTTTACTTCTAGAGGCCGCGAGGTAATGATATATAATATATGTCAGTCTTTTTTGAGTTTTTTAAGCGTTTCTTCTCAAGAGCTATGAATCTGCATATCTAGTTCGTGTCTTTTTTCAAAGTTGTGATATTCAGCCATGAGTTCAGGAATACCATTACAATCATATCTTGTAATATCATCAATTTTAATGATTTTATGATATTTTTTATTATATGCATTTATGACTTCCTGTGAGAGAACTATAAACAGAGTGTCATCAAGATCGATACCTATTTTTAGGTTCCTGTCTTCATTATTCCATTTTGATTTTTCACTATTCCAAAGTTTTTGATTTTTTTGTTTTCAGTAAGAATTTACATTTTGCCCAAGCAGAGTTACTTCCCTAGCTCAGTTTTTGGATGCCTGTTTGCACTCAGCTACAATTTCACTATGTTCTCTAGATATTTCTCATCCTCTTGTATATGGTACTATACAAAAACTACAATAGTTATCACATCACGTTTGAATAATGATATTCGCTGAAAATGGATTTTCTCGTTGTTGAACCTGTTTGAGGTAATCATCAAATTTATCTTCTTGGCCTATTTTCTCTCCATATATTTGAGTAAGTATATGAGGAAGGAATTTTGTCTCTTCAATCCTAAATGTAAAGTCTAGACTTGATGCTCTTGGAAAGAGTTTATCCTCATTATTAAATATAGCTGAATTTTGCTTTAATAAATCAATTTTCTTAGCAGTTTTTCTCTTCTTAGAAGTATCTTTGAGCTGCTCAGGGATATATTTTTTTGCAAGTCATGTCTTTCTCACCATACATCCTGTTATGGCAGTAACTGTTTGCGTCTTATTTTTTTCATCAGATTGCTCTATTTCTCTCAAAATACCAAATACTCTATCTTCTCACTTTTGCCGTACACTGCAGGTGTTAAAGATAACCAGGTTTGCATCTTGAATAGTTGCTGCACGCAAAAATCCAGATTGCAGTAAGACCATATTTATTTTCTCACTGTCAGCCTGGTTCATTTGACATCAAAATGTCTGAATGAAGTATTTTTTATTCATTAATATGAAATTGCTTTTTCTAATTGATTATCTTTTTTAAATGTATCCCACCTATCATCATCAAACTCAAGTTCTATGTCTGGTGTTATTCATTTTCCATCTATTCATTGCTTCGTATTTCCTGTAAACCATTTCGCAGTAGTGTATTTAAGAGTTGATCCATCACTATATGTCTTAAGAGATTGAACGGATCATTTTCCAAAACTTTGTTCTCAAATGATCACAGTGTTTGGAAAATAGTCTTTAACAGTTCACACCATGATCTCTGATGCAGATGCACTCCCTCCGTTTTGAAGGAAGATGACTTCGTAGTCGCTTAAATCGATTAGATCATATCATCTGGATGTATAGTTAACCTGTCTGTTGCCATAATCTACTATTGCAGTAGGTAGACCTTTCTCTACGAAGTATGAGAGCATACTAGAAACTTCACCCAGATATCCTCCTGGATTGTTTCTTAGATCAAATATTATTTTTTTGATATTCTTCTCTTCCAAAATTGCTTCTAGAGCTAGTTTAAATTCTGAATCTACGTCTTCACCAAAATTTTTGATCTGCACGTAGTAGGTATTGTTATCTATCTTTTCATGTTCTATATCCTTAAGAACAATTTTTGCTCTCACAACGTAGATATCAAGTGGAGCTGATTCTCCGTCTCTGAGTATTGTAAGCTTTACTTGTGATCATGCAGGGCCTTTGATCCACGTAATTACTTCTTTAAGTGAATTTTCCTCGAGTATTTCCTTGTCATCTACGTGTGTTACTCTGTCTCATCATTTTATACCTGCAGCTTCTGATGGTGATCAAACAATAGGTGTGACGATGATGAGCTCTCATGGAGTTGGCATATCAACATATGATCAGATTCATTCATACTCTCAGTCTAGTATTTGAAAGAAATCTTCACTCTCTACTGGTGGGAAATAACTCGTGTACTTATCATCAGCAGCTTCTGCAATTCCTTTTATTGCTCACTGAGTCAATTGATTTTTTTCAAATTCACTTCTATCATAATGTGAGTTTGATAGAGTATTATACACATTATGGAGAATATCTTCTTTATCTCATAAATCAGCTGATCCATCTAGTCATGATTTGATTGTTATTGTAGTAGGTGCTTTTGGTGCGGGTTTTAGTGCTAGTTTTTTCTCTATTGCGAGGACTTCACTTGGGGATGTGATGCTATCAGCTCATATGTCTACACGTGAGTTTTTTATTAGATCTAAATACACAAGAATCTGAAGAGCATCCTCTAGCTCTGAGTCAACTTGTACATTTAGATGATGTAGATCTATATATTGATACGTTTGTGGAAGTGAGTCCTTGTGTTGGTTTGCAAAGTATATAAATACATCTCATCTTGTAGTAGTGTCTGCACTAACACTAGGTGCAAAAGTCAATAATGTAAATAATATAATTAGGCTTGAGATAAGTTTCATAAGTTTTAAAAAGGTGTTAAGATATTTATATCGATTTTACAAAAAAAGATATAAATTAAATATTATATTATAAGTAATTAGACTCAATAATCTATCTGATCGTTTCATAGTAGAAATTCCATACCTCCAAAGGGGTAAATAACTCAAAAGAATATTAAGAAAAGTCAGATCAAAATCATTAGCACATAGGTTCAACCACTTCATAGGATCTTTTCTGCCCATAACCAGTTCCCTGTCCATGATTTTACATTTCTTCTATATTTTATAATTGATATTCATCATGCGATAAATAAAACACTGTAAAATAAATCTATGAGTAGCTCCATAGTTTTTAATTAGGGAAATAATTAGAGATGATATCCTTTATCTGATCAGTGCTGACTCAAACTCATTCTCAATCTCAAAAGTCAGGCATATCTGGAATAAGTGAGTCTATTAAAAGAGGTAAATCAACTTTGATAAAGTATATCATGTATCAAATTATAAATAATCTGAACCCCCATTTAAATACTGCTCAAAAGAGTGCTTTTCTCTCATTTTTTTTGAGGATATTATATATATAATCGATTTTTTCTTCTGTACTTATATTTTCGTTCATATTGTTTATTTAGTTTCTTTCCAGTTTTTTCAGATAGCTCCATCTACTTTTAATTCTATTGGAGCATTGTTTAGGATATTTTCCATGATGTATGGAATTTTAACCTCTAATTCATCCTTCTCATCTGCTTTTATATTAAACACAAGCTCATCGTGCACTTGCAGAAGCATTGTACTCTTATAATTTCCATCTTCAAGCATTTTTACTACCTGAATCATAGCAAGTTTTATTATGTCAGCGTTCGTTCACTGGATGGGCATATTTATCGCTTCTCTTTCTGCTCACTTTTGAATCATCTTATTAGCATCATTTATGGATGGTATATACCTTCTACGAGCAAACATAGTTTCAACAAATGAGTTCCTTTTACATCAGAGTATAACATCATCAAAGAATTCTCGCACTTTTGGATAGTTTTCATAGAAGGCATCAATATATACTTTTGCATCTTTTTGTGTAACATCGATCATCTTAGATAATCCAAATGGTGAAATTCCGTATATTACTCAAAAATTTACAGCCTTTGCAAATTGCCTTTGTTTCCCAGAGATATCTTTTGTCTTGAAAATAAATTCTCCTGTTACTTGGTGGATATCTTTCCCTTGCTTAAAAGCATCTAAAAGATTCTCATCTCCGCTCATAATAGCTAATAATCTTACTTCAACCTGTGAATAATCAAATGCCATCAGATAGTCTTCATCTGCATCAGGAATAAAGGCTGTTCGTATTTCTCAAGCTATATCATTTCCTGTTGGAATGTTTTGAAGGTTTGGGCTGTTACTTGATAGTCTCCCAGTGGAAGTAATAATTTGGTTATAACTCGTATGTATTCTATCCTCATCTGTAGCTACTTCTAGGAGTCATTGTATATAAGTAGATTGGAGTTTACTATAGTGTCTGTAAGTAACTATCTTCTCAGCTATTGGATATTCACTCTTGAGTCAATCAAGTACCTCAGCATTTACAGAGTATCATGTTTTTGTCTTTTTTGAACTAGGAAGTCAGAGGCTTTCAAAGAGAATCTCCCCTACCTGTTTCGGAGAATTAATGTTAAATTCCACTCCTGCAATGTCATGTATTTCTTTTTGTAGCTCTGATATTGCTTGTTCTAGTCTGAGTCATATTCCTTTTAAGATATCTCTGTCTATTTTAATCCCTGTTTGTTCCATATCTGAGAGGACTTTCAATAGTGGAAGTTCCATACTGTCCAGCACTGAGCTATTAGTAATATATGGATTAGCTTGTTGCTCTTTATAGAGTTTATAAGTCATATAGACATCTTCTCCAGAGTATATAGCTGCCTTTTGCAAATCAACTTCTTCAAAACTCAGTTTCTTTTTTTCACTAATATCACTATAGGATATCATTTCATAGTTAAATTTTTTATCAGCCAAAGCGTCAAGCCCAAGCCCCCTCTGTCCTGGATTTTTGATATACTCAGCGAGCATGGTATCGTAATAGTAGGTCATATATTTCTCTAGAAAATATTTTTATTTTAGTATAAGAAAAAAACAACTAAAAAAAAGTTGAGTTTATATGAAGTGTAAATATAGTTGATTGACAAAAATAATATGTAAATTATAGAGGTGTATGTTAGATCAAAAAAATGATAATAATGATGAGAGTATCTTCAAATGAACAATGATTTGGGATGCACTTTGAATATGAAGAAAGAAATGAGGTTCTGATGAATTTGTAGATTCATTATGAAGCGGATGTGAATATATTTGAAAAAAAGTTTTACTATTTACTTGAAGTGTTTCTAATAAAATACGAAGATCTTTGGAAAAAGTAGAGCTTCCTTTATTCTTAAAAGGAGATGAAGAACAAGATGAAGTCAAAAAAATGGTGAATAATTTAAGTAGGTGACTTGAGAGAATTAAAACAAGTGATATTAAAACTTATATTCATGGGAATCTAACTCTGCAGCAAAAACTTGATGTAATCAAACGAGAATTTAATGAATCAAAAGATGAGTTTAGCTATGAGGTAGTGCCTTTAAAATGATGAAAAGAATTTGAAGTGAGATTTCGTAAAAATGAAACTTGGCATAATCAATACCCTGCCTTAACTCCTTTTACTATTAGGGAGATAGATCTGTTAGTATCAATAGAGATAGCTGAATCAGTTTGATTACATAAACGTGATAGAGTTCTAGGTTATGAAATAATCTCTGGAAAATATTATTTAATGTATGAGTCACTTGATAAAGGTTGAGAGCTTTTACCTTGATCTCGTCAACAATCCAAAGAGTTTAAATGAAATATATTAGATAGATTAAATGCGTCATCTGATACAGATGCAAGTGAGTGACTCTTGGGGAAAATAGGATTGTGAATTGAGGTCTTGGATACTTGTTGTTGAACTCATGATGTAGTGTTAACTAATATTGACTGAAGAAGAGTTTCATCAAGAGAAATTTATAATCTTGATGAAATTACTCTCATTGAGAGTATCCATATTTGAATTCAAGAAAGATTGATTGGAGTTAGAGATTCAATTACCCAAGGCATTTGTGCATTGCCTAACAATGTTTTATGAATATGACTTGAAAATCAAGAAGTAGTTGAACCTGATTTTAATGACGTCATAATTTGGATGCTTCAAAATAAAGGAAGTTTAGATAAAAATTATACAGCAAATACATGATTAAAAGGAAAAATAAATAAATTATGTAATCTAGTTGAAGGGAATTTATCAGTGTCTTATGATGGTAATATAAATGAAGTATTTAGTATAGATTGAAATTCCGTATGTATCACGATTGATTGAGAAGAATGAGATTCTATAGAGGAAATTACTTTCTCTAATGTAGAAATTTCTAACCTTAATAATTTATATTGAGAGCTACATAGATAAAACAAAAATAAAAACACTTCTATTGAAGTGTTTTTATTTTTTGGAGTAGTTTTTTGATTATAAAACTCCGTCGAAACCTCTTGAGTATTCAAATACATCACTACCACCGAAAAATCT
>JAJOLH010000052.1 GCA_021129415.1 Candidatus Altimarinota bacterium
TTGGCCAGAAAGTACGAGTTGAGTATTCGGACCACAAGCAAAAGAGTGTATTGATAATTTAGAGATATCTATCATTAAACAATAACATGACATTATGAATATAAATATGGAAATAATTAGATTTTTAAGTCTGAGCTTATCTCCTGTTATTATTATAGGAGTTGGAGTCTTAGTATTAAAAATATTTTCTAAGAAGAATAAAAAAAATGACGAAAGTGAGAGTAGAGAGCTCTAATTGAGAACTAATTTGAGAATGTGAGGTAAACTCACAAAAACCATTATTACCACAATTAGAGTCTAATGGTATAGAAATACCAAATGCATGTAGGACAGGTATGTGCGCAGCATGTTTATGTAATGCCCCAGCATGAGATAATAATCTGAATAAATCTCTGAGAGGGGAACCCGCATTTCCACTATGAGAATGAGAAATTATGACCTGTATAGGCTGAGTAGTAGACACTCAGGAAACAATTATTTTACAAACAATGACTTAAATTATGAATATATTTGCAGGAAACTTTTCTCTTGAAGAAAAAACACAAACACCAGAACTGGATTTTGATATAGTACAAACTGGAGAAAAATCATATTTCATTATGTGAGCAGAAGAATGACTTGATTCATCTGAGCAAGTAGCATCATTTATTCAGAGATATTTTGGAAAACTTTCAACACATGATATTTCTATAGAGTGAGAAGATGCTCTTGAAATTATATCAAGTGAATACGAAGTTGGAGCCTATGAATGTGTGAGTTTTGAATGACCTACTGTAGAATTTGATGATATCCTTGAACGATTCGCAGGAAGCTCTGAAGCTATTGTAATAAGAGAAACAGAAGAATCTAAAATATATGGGAATAAAATTATAAGAGTAGACTTTCTCTATTAAAAAAATAAAGCAGATATCTGCTTTATTTTTTTATTTCTGCTTCATCAAATATGAGCTCAAGAGGTCTGAGATATTGATCTCATGAATCTGGAATAACAACATAGCTTTGATTAATTATTGCATCTTTATTATTGATAAGAGTATCTAATATTCATTTATTATAATTATTGAGAAATGCATGCTGTTTTATAAATTGATTTATAAATACTATATCTGTAAATGCTTGCGTGTACTCTCATCTTAGTGAGAAATATTCATCTACATTATCTAGAGTATTACTTGCTTGTGCTTGAGAAAAATTTGTTTCCATATCTACTTTTACTGCTTCGATTTTTGCTTCTACTTCTCACAAATATACGAGAGTAGCTGCTTTTTGTTTTTCGAGACTTTGTAGTGATAGAGCAGAGTTTGTATATCTCATCTCTAGTTGTGATATAAATCACTCGAGTGTTGATTTTCTATCTGATGAGCTATCAAGTAGGGTTTTTATATTTGTTCGAGAGAGATTGAGGTATTCTTGCATGATAAGCATATTTTTACTGATCATTTCTGATCTGATTGCTTTTTTTTCTTCTGGAGTCTCTCATACTGAGGCTATTTCTTTGTAGAAACTTGCAGATCTACTCTGACCAAGTCAGTCTTGAAAAGCTATTCAAATCCGTGTAGAGAGTGCGACTCATATTATCCCATAATCTGTACTACTCGCACTTTTGTAGGTAGTTGCATTCGTACTTGCTGCATAAACTGTAACCCTTTCTTGTGAAGTATACCAATGTCATAATTGGAGCATTCACAATAAAATTAGAGCAATAAGCCCTACTTTTAGGTATATGTGGTGTATTGATGTCTGGCTCATAGAGAGAGTTACAACGTAAAACATACTTATATTAGCATATATTTTGCTGCAAGTGAAATTTTTGGTAGTTTTTTAAAGTTTTTCTTTTCTCTTTATAATAAATAGGTAAACTAAGCGAATGCTATTTTAAAAACACTCCTGAAATTATGTCAGAAAAAACACCATTTGTCCTCAAAAGTAAATACTCTCCAGCAGGGGATCAAGCACAAGCAATTAAGAGTCTTGAAAAATATATAAATAAAGGTCATGACTGGCAAACTCTCTGGTGAGTTACAGGATCAGGAAAGACTTTTACGATGGCTAACGTAATAGAGAAAGTACAAAAACCAACCCTTATTATCGCTCATAATAAAACTCTTGCAGCCCAACTAGCACAGGAATTTAAAGAGTTTTTTCCGGACGCAGCTGTGCACTATTTTGTTTCATACTATGATTACTATCAACCTGAGGCATACGTAGGGAAGACGGATACGTATATAGAAAAAGAGGCAACAATTAATGAAGAGATAGATAGACTCAGACATTCTGCAACACAGGATTTATTGACGCGAAAAGATGTTATCATAGTGGCATCTGTGAGTTGTATTTATGGTATTGGAGATATAGATGCCTATACAAAGCAAGTATTTAATATAAAGAAGGAATGAACGTATGTTTTAGAAGATTTACTCAAACAACTTGTAGATATACAGTTTACGAGAGCAGGATGAGATTTTAAATCTGGAAACTTTATCGTGCAGTGAGATATACTGGAAGTATGGCCTGCAAGTAGTGAGTTTGTATACACTATAGAGTTTTGGTGAGATGAAGTATCACAAATAACAACTCGTCATCCTATTTCTGGAGAAATATTTGAATATCATGAATCTATAGATATATTTCCAGCTAAACATACGGTTACTTCTCCTGGTACTCTTGAGAGAATCCTACCACAGATAAAAACAGACCTAGCAGAGAGACTTAAGTATTTTAAAGAAGATCTGTGAGATGTGGTGAAATATGAGCGTCTCAAAACGAAAGTAGAGTACGATATAGAAATGATGCAAGAGGTATGATATGTAAATGGTATTGAGAACTATTCGCGTTATCTCGATTGACGAAATCCTGGGGATCCTGCTCAGACGCTTATTGATTATTTTGGTGATGATTTTCTCACAATGATAGATGAATCTCATATGACTATTCCTCAAATTGGAGCAATGTTTGGTTGAGATAGAAGCCGAAAAACTAATCTCGTAGAAAATGGTTTCAGACTCCCATCTGCGATGGATAATAGACCTTTGACTTTCCCTGAATTCCAGTGAAAGCTCCGGCAAGTGATAGCGGTATCAGCAACTCCGTCAGAGTATGAAATTATGAAGAGTAGTACTCATGAAAAAATCCCAGTAAATGCTGGCTGATGAAAGGATGATAATGACGCGTTTAAAGCTGAAGTAAAAAAACTCCCTGCAGTGAGAAAATTTTATGACTTTGATCCAAAAATTGATCCAGCTTGGATGGATAACCCTGATATGAGAGTCGTTCCTCAAATGATACGTCCTACTGGATTACTTGATCCTGAAATCATCTTAAAACCAATGGATTTCATGGTTGATGATATCATGAATAACCTCCAAAAAGTTATCGATGCAGGGGAGAGAATGCTCATAACTACTCTAACTAAAAGGTCGAGTGAAGAACTCTCTGAATATCTTATAGACAATGGTATAAAAGTGCAGTACCTCCATAGTGAGGTAGATACTCTAGAGCGTCTTGAAATCCTCAAGGAACTCAGAGAATGAAAAATCGATGTAATTGTCTGAGTAAATCTTCTGCGAGAGTGACTTGATCTCCCTGAAGTATCAAAAATTGCGATACTCGACGCAGATAAACAAGGTTTCTTGAGATCAGAATCAGCATTAGTACAGATTATATGACGTGCTGCCCGTAATGTGAAATGAGAGGTCTCTATGTATGTCGAAAAGATAAATAGGTTTGAGGAAAAAAAATCTGAAATGGAAAAATTTGGAGACGACTTGTATATTCTCAATAATTGAAAATATGTTAACGAAGATGCATTAGTGATATCACAGGCTATGAAGAAAGCAATAGAGTTAACTTACTACAGACGTTGAATACAAATTGCTCACAATGAAAAAACATGAATGACTCCAATAACAGTATTTAGTAGTATTAAGGATATAGGGATACCAAGTAAAAAGAAAAAACTCTCTCTCTCATGAGATCCAAAAGATGTTAAAAAAGATATTGCACGACTCGAGCTTGAAATGGATATAGCAGCTGCAAATATGGATTATGAGCAAGCTGCTGAGCTCAGAGATCAAATTCTTGAACTCAAAAAAGGGAAAAAATCTTGAGGAAGGAAATAATCTCTATTTTTAGTATTTTTTAGCTATATATGTTATTTTATACATATACCTTTAAAAATATGAAGAAATGGCAGAAAAAAAGTACGTAATCTTTACTGATATTAAGGAATTTACGTATAAAAACGGTCTTCTCACAAATCAACAAATAGAAAAAATGCTGTGAGTTTTTGATAGCATTGTTTCACTTTGAGCATGAAAGTATGATATTTCAATCGTAAAGAGTATGTGAGATGCATATCTGTGTTTAGCTGATGACGCTCTGAGTGCATACGACTTTACAAAATACATCTTAGCTGAGACTCAAAAATATGATGACAAAGAAAAAATAGAAATTAAACGTATCGCTCTAAGAGCTTCGATTACGTATTGAGAGGTAGCTAAAAATAAAGCTATGAACCTTGATGATTATTTTGGGGATAGTATTAATCTGGCCTCGAGAATTATCACTATAACACCAAAGTGAAAGATATTTTGTACTCAGGAAGTAAAAGAGTCCTTAAAAACTACGATATATAGTCAGGATATAGGTGAGCATTCATTTCATGGTGTTCTATTAAAGACTCAGTTATATAGTCTTGTAAAAATTTGAAATGAAGAAGAATTTGATATAAATGTTGATAAACGGACTCTTTTAGAAGAGTGTGATGTAATCGTATTTAGGTCAGCATGTGTATCTGCTATATTATCTAGCCAACCAGTTCCATTTATTGAAAATTTTAACATCATTGGAATACATCTCTATATGACCGTAAAATTATCTCAAAAAATGGAAAGAGGGATTACCCTTAGGTCCAGTTGAAAAATAATTAAAGAAGTTGTCTCTCCAGTGTGAATTGGATATTTTAGTTTACATGGGAGTAACACTCTTGCTAAAATAATTTTGCCATGAATTGGCTGATATTTATTTTCTCCTTTGAGTTTTGGAGTCACCTATGCAATGTGAAAAGTATACACAGCATATTTATTTCATAGTATTGCTTGAGAATCCCTAGATAATTCTCAAATAAAAAATATATTTTTAAAACAAAGACAAACAGGTAAAAATCTGGCAAAAAAAGAAAAGAGGAATATCCTAAAGACAGGAAAAAACTTTTATAAAGATGTACTTTGAATTAAAAAAGAATCAGGATACTCAGATGTACAAAAAGATTTATTGAAAATGCTTAGAAATAAAGAAAAATAAAAATGAAGAACAATATGGATACTCTAAAGAGTAAAAAAATATCCCTATGTTTATGATGAGGATGAGCAAGAGGTTTTATTCACATAGGTGTATTGCGCTACTTAGAAGAACAATGATATGAGATCGAAGAAATATCATGAAACTCTATGTGAGCTGTAATAGCTGGAGCTCATGCTCTCTGACTCACATCAAGTGAGATACATGACTTTGTAAAAGAAGAATTTAGTGTTTTCAAGATGATAGACTTTACACTTGGTGCAGGACTTATTTCTGGAAACAAGATTTTCGAGTGTTTTAAACGTCTCTATGGGCATTCTAAAATAGAATCTACGAGTATTCCTCTTTCTATCATTGCAACCCGTCTGGACGACTCAAAAAAAGTTGTGTTTACTGATGGAAAAATACTCGACGCAGTAAGAGCGTCTATGAGTGTACCGTCAATATTTACCCCTCACAAGATTGATGGGAAGAGCTATGTTGATGGCATGCTCTGCTCAAACCTTCCGGTAGAATGTCTCAACGGTGATAATATCCTAGCAGTATCTACGAGCTTATCTGCTGAATTTCCATTTTCTACCGCAAAGCAGCGTATTACTAAATCTATAAATATCTGACTTACTCAAGCAGAAGATGTAGCAGTGTGTAATAGTGATAAAAATATAACTCTCATGCGTCCTGTGTATGATGAGATTGATTTTATAGATTTTCATAAATATGATAAAATTATTGAAATCTGATATATTGCAGCTAAAAAACAACTATGATAGTAGCAAAAACAAAACATAATAAACAAGATACTAGTACTACTGAGTTTTCTCGGCAAGTAGAAAATATTTTAGATACTCAATTTTCGTGAGAGTTTGATAACTGACTTATGAAAAAACAAATCTCTGATGTACTCAATGGGGATATACAAAAAGCATTATTTCTGCTAGAAAAAGATGTTGATTTATTTGAATACTTACCAGCAAATCTGAAATCCGATCCTGAAATTATTAAACTCATAGTTAGAAAGGATCCTCAAAAATATAAAACACTTGCAGTAAGATTTAGACAAGATAATGATGTTCAAGAGATAGCACTTACCGCTCTCATATCTGGAGGATGAAATTTGTTTGATGTTATCGAAGTACTCAAAAATAAAAAATGAAAAGATAGTAAGCTTGAGTTATTCACTGATACTCTTATCGCAAAATATAAATGATTTTTTCCTAACGATGCGAGTAGACTTTTTTATGATATATTTAAAACTCAGAGAAAGCTCTATGATAGGATAATAGAAAAGTGATTAATTGCTGATAATAAAAGTAATGTTTCTATAAGTGACAAGGTATTAACTCACCTCTCAAAAGTTTTGGAAACTCTTGAGTGAGTTTCTCAAGAGGACTCGAAACAAAAGGTACTTTCATCTCTTCTAAAATTTCTGTGACTAAGTGAAAAATCTCTATGAAAACTCTGAGATGAGTTTTTAGAAATCCTAATATCTTCAATAGACATAAAAAAGAAAGTAGAAGATGAAAATGATGACTGAGATGAAGAAGATGATGAAATACTCATAGATGAGTCAGATGATGATGAGGAATCCAACTATAGTGTGTGACCATATAGTTTCACACCAATTTGAACAAGTAGTAGTATAAGTGTTTCTGACAGTGCAGGAAATCAAGTTATACTAGAAGAATCAGAACGTAAAAGCATGAATGAAAAGAGTCTCGAAAATTATGTGAATTTTTCTCTAAAAATGAAACAGCTAGGTCTAAGTTTTTTAATAGATAAGCATAAAAGCAAGATTCAATTAGCTACGCAAGTAAATTTCTTTGAGTGAGAGTGAATGTCTCCAGCAAGGACTTTGGGGTTTCTCAATAAAATAGGGAAACGACTCTGAGTACCAGAATCATCATACGAAGATGCTGATTGAAATAGGGAAGTTCTTTGTTTTAATGACATATGATCTGCCTACTATAGATTTAGACAAATCGCAGCTAGTTGAAAGATATGAAAATATGACTTTGATGTCGCAAGTAAGTGAAATAATTCTATTGTCGAGTTATTCATGAAGATTGAAAAAATCATAGAACCAAATTCATGAGAGTTTTCCAAGAGTAGATTTGATAATGTTAAAAATAATATTCAGCAAATGACTGCATAATCTTTACATATACATATTCATGTATATAATCATCGGGCATATTTGGGGCTAATCTTGGTTTCTACTGGGAGATCCGCTCGCTTTGCATGCTATCCGGGGGATGTTTGTGAC
>JAJOLH010000050.1 GCA_021129415.1 Candidatus Altimarinota bacterium
AGGGAAGAAATATGGGTACTCTCTCAAAAGGTGACAAATTAATAGCAGGGAGTGATTTAATGAAATAATATTGTTACAATTGCAGCAATTAGTTAAAAAATAAAAAGACTATTATTAAATAAGTCACTTTATTTCTTCGATTTTTGATAATAGTAATGTATCAGTTTCATTCCATCATGATATTCACGATGCTTCTGCCAATCAGTTTCATTGTTTGGTCAACCATCAAGAGTATCATTTATATCGAGTAATAATATTTTTTTATCCATTAATTATTTATATGCATAAATAATTAATAATCAACATAGAGATATAATGTTCATGGAGATATTGCAAAGTTTCTTCACTTCCTTATACTAAAGAGTAATAGTTTTTTAGTATATTTTTATGAATATTGGTGTTATTTTCGGGTCACGAAGTACAGAGCATGATGTAAGTATTACGAGCGCGTATGGAGTGACGATGGGGCTTAAGAAAAATACTGATCATAAGGTCTTTCCTATATATATAACAAGAGAGTGACAATGGATTCATGATCCTGCATTTATAGAAATAAACAGTTTCACTACATTCGATGCAACTAAATATAAAGATACTACGTTTAATATAGATTTTTCAAAAACTGAAAAATTATGTTTTACTCAAAGTTCAGGAGGAATGTTTGGAAAGAAGGTTTCAGTAGAGTTAGATTTCATATTTCCAGTACTTCACGGGATGAACGGAGAGGATGGGACTATCCAAGGTATATTTGATATGCTGCAGGTACCGTACATGTGACCAAGCGTACAAGGATCAGCTGTTGGGATGAATAAGATCGTTATGAAGGCTGTATTTAAAAGTATTTGAATTCCTTGAGTAAAGATGCTTACAGCAAGCAAAGGAACATATAATAAAGAATATACTCTCAAAGAGCTTCGAATGCCGCTTATAGTAAAACCAGCTAACCTATGAAGTTCAATATGAATATCGAAAGTAGAGACTGCTGATGATTTAGATAATGCAGTAGAGGTAGCTTTGCATTATGATAACTACATTATGATCGAAGAATGTGTTCAAAACCTCATGGAGCTTAACTGTAGTGTATCTGAGATTAAATGAGAAGTTGTTACAACAGTAGTGGAACAGCCAATTGGATCAACAGAGTTTCTCAGCTTTGAGGAAAAATACGTAGCAGATGATGGGGGAACAATGCAGGGACTTAAAAATAGAGTAAATATTCCTGCGAAAATATCTCCAGAGCTTTCTGATAGAATTAGGGATTACTGTAAAGTGATATATACAAACTTATTCTGTAAATGAGGAGCCCCAAGAATTGATTTCCTCTATGATAGTAAGTCAGGTGAACTCTATGTAAATGAGATTAATACAGTGCCAGGAGCCTTGCAGATGCACCTATGGGATAAGTCTGGGTATCCAGTATGAGTATTTTTGCAAAACCTCATAGACACAGGAATAGAAAAATCTCTTGAGAGGAAAGTGAATATAGATTTTGATTCAAATATTATTGGGCACACTATTGCTTTTACTAAATAGTCATGCAAAAAAATCAGCTCCTCCTTGGTGGTAAAATACTCAGTTATTATAAAGGGTCACTTTGAAATAAACAGTGAGTTTTAGTGTTTTTACATGGATGGATGCAAGACTGAAAATCATTTGAAGCTATATTTGAAATATTAGAAGAACAAAATATACCTTATGTATCTCTAGATTTACCAGGTTTTGGATGATCTGCTCTCAGGCACGGTGATATGAGTGTAGAGGAATACTGAGATATAGCGGTTGAATTTATTGAAAAATTATGACTGTTAAATCCAGTGTTAGTAGGTCACTCATTTGGTGGAAGGATATCTATCTATCTAGGGAGTTTTTATAAAAACGTAGAAAAGATAGTCCTCATCTGAGCAGCTGGTATTGCCCCAAAGATGAATCCAATGAGATTATTAGTTGTGAAAATAGGAAAATGAATATTCTCGCTTCCAGGTTTGTCAGGTGTTTGAAAAAACATTAAAAAATCAGTATCTGCAAGTGATTATACGTGAGCTGGAAAGATGACTCAAATATATAGGAATACTATCTCAAATGATTTACAGCACTATATGCAAAATATTACTATTCCTACTCTCATGGTATGGTGAAAGGAAGATGATCAAGTGACAGTAGAAGAGGCTAAGATTATGCATAAACATATGATAAACTCAGATCTACACGTACTTGAGGGAACACACTTTATACACCAAGAAAAAGCTCAGCAAGTATGCTCTATGATATTGGATTTTATAAAAAAATAATTATGATTTTTAAAAATTTACTTCTCTCGTTTCAATTAGAAAACTATAAAAATATTCGTTTTTTAAAGTTTATCTACACGCATCCAAAATTCTGGATATTTGGTTCTAAAAGACAAGTCCTAGAGTATACGAGTAAAGCAAAACTTATACTCTTGCTCACTATTTTACTATTAGTATTTGATATTGCAGCAAGCATATATTTCACCTCAGGAATTTTAGAGATTATCTCAGTTATCTGAGTGATACTTTTCCTTCCTATATATTTTGTGATTGCAAATATAATCCTCACTCCTCTGGATAGATACCTCAAGAATAGAATCATACTCAGCGCAACAAAGAAGATATCAAAGTATAAAAACTTAAAGATTATAGCTATTACTTGAAGCTACTGAAAAACAACAACAAAGGAGATTCTCGCTACGATACTCACTGAGAGTTACAATGTACTCATGACAGAGGGGACAAAGAATACACCTCTGTGAATTTCTAGACTCATAAATACTCAGCTCTCAGAGAGTCATGACATATTTATTGTAGAGATGTGAGCATATATGCCAGGTGATATAAAAGAGTTATGTGATATAGTAGGACCAAATATATCGGTGCTTACAGGTATAACTCTGCAGCATTTAGAACGTTTTAAAAATCTAGATAACATTATCGATGCAAAGTTTGAGATACTTGAAGCACTACGAGAAAATGACTTTGCTGTAGTTGATAGTAGTACCCATGGAGTAAAAAAGTGACTAGAAACAAAGAAGTTAGAAGTAAAAAATATTATTCAGGTAGATGAGTTGCTCCCATATACGTATAAGGAAAATCTTTCTTGAATGATTTTCAAACTATGAGAGAGTACTATAGAGACAAAGCTCTTAGCTGACTACATGTGAAATACACTTCAGATATGTCATGAAATATCTAAATACCTATGACAAGATTTCTTAGAATTTCAAAGATGAGTATCAAAAATAGATTTTGTGCCTCACAGAATGGAGTTAATTTATAATCCATCTTCGAATGTATATATTATAGATGATAGTTTCAATGGAAATCTCCAGTGAGTGGAATCTATACTCACACTCATGCAACATGCACCATTTACAGGTAGAAAAATACTCATAGCATGATGAATAGTAGAATTAGGTAATGAGTTAGTTCCAACACATCTAAAACTATGAAGACAAATGTGAAGAGTTGCTGACCTGGTATTGTTGGTAGAGTGACCAATCTGAAATACTCTTAAGAAATGATTACTAGATTCAGGTTATTCTCTTAATAACATTAAGCTATACCCTACTCCACTTGCACTTCACGAGGACTTAAAAAACATTACTCAAAACTGAGATATGATAGTCTTTCAAAATGATCTCCCAGATAATTACCTATAAATTTTTAGAAAAAATACGATCTTTGACTCTAAGTAACATGAGAGTAACTAATAAGTATATAGGCATAAAGAGTAATAAACTTGCAAGAAATACATATAAGTATTTCACATCTATTAAAAAACTCAAGATTCAATCACACAAGATGACTAATACTGTCAAAAGCAAGATTCTGTTTACTTTTGGATAGAGTATTTTTTTTCTTAATATCTTTCAAATAACAAAAATATTATACAGTAGGGCAAAATAAAACATAATACTATAGAGGAATATTTCAAAAGGGGCATTGAATAATGGGACTATACTCAGACATAAAATTGGTATTTCTAAGAATATCCAAAAATGTAATATACTATCATTTCCCTGCTTACTTTTTATGAAACTTGAAAATTCTTTAATATCATTATTTTGTGACATAAAAATACTCTGCCAATATCATAACTTATAGATAATTGGAAGGATAAAAACACAGATGAGTAAGATATATTCAAAACGCATGTATTATATTTTTTTTACTGGGGCTATCCTAATATTCATCTTTTTTATTCAAGATGCAAATCTGATTTCAGCAAGCTCTCAAATAAGCGCATCAATAGTTCAAACACCAAACTTATGATGTTGTACTTGCTCTCCTGCTCTAAAATCAGCAACATTATTTTCAACAGCTGGAGCTCTGGCAACTTTCATAGTAGTTTCGCTCTGATTACTAGTAAATCATGATCCCGTCGAAAATGAGAATCATCCTGACATTTCTACGACTTCTATATTATCAGCTGGTATTTCAGATATAAATCGTGATTCGGGATTGCGGACATAATCTCAAAAGTAGAGTCTTTCTTTTGCTCTTGTGATAAATAGCTCTTCTCTTGCTCTCGTCATTGCAACGTACATGAGTCTGCGTTCTTCTTCGAGCTCTGCTGGTTTACTATGAGTTCTACTATGGGGAAATATACCATCCTCAAGCCCTGTTACAAATACTCTCTGCTGCTCTAATCACTTTGATGTATGAATAGTCATAAGAATAACATAGTCTTGATTAGTATCAGCTTTATCTAAGTCAGATATAAGAGCTACTTCTTCTAAAAACAGAGAAAGTCATTCTCGAGGAGAGAGCCCGTTATATTCACTTGCAACATTTTGCAGCTCAGTGAGATTTTCTTTTTTCGAATCATATTCATCCTGTGAAAACTGAGATTTTAAAAATTCCTCATATCATGTCAATCTGATAATTTCTCAGATAAGCTCAGATACAGAGACTTTTTCAGACATTGCGAAGAATTGACTAAAAATTTGTGAAAAATCTTGTAGTGCAAGTTTAGCAGCAGGTCGCAGGTCTTCTACTTCATCAATATTTTCTAAAATTTGAAAGTATCAGATACCAAATCACTCTCTATAGCTATCTAGGACTTCTATAGACTTAGCTCATATTTTTCTCGTTGGAGTATTTATTATGCGCTTTAGAGCAACGGGGTCATGTGGATTGAGAATACATCTAAGATACGCAAGCATGTCCTTTACCTCTTTTCTGTCATAAAATTTCATTCCTCAAATAACTTTGTATGGAATAGTATTTTTTAGTAGCGCTTCCTCAAGTCATCTAGATTGCGCGTTGGTTCGATAGAGAATGAGATTATCGCTATATTTTCATCAATCTTTTACATGATCAATTATATTATCAGCTATATAGCTTGCCTCTGATCTATCATCTACAGCAGAAGCGTACTGTATCTGGTTTCACTGTACATTGTCTGTCCAAAGCTCTTTATCTAGTGCTTCTTTATTATTTTTAATGACCGTATTTGCAGCCGCGATAATGTGTTTTGTACTTCGATAATTTTGCTCAAGTTTGATTACCGTTGCCTCTGGATAATCCTTTTTAAAGTTAATTATATTTCTCATATCAGCACCCCTCCATGAATAGATTGATTGCCAATCATCTCAAACTACAGCCAGATTACCGTACTTCTCAGCGAGGAGTCTTACGATATTGTATTGCACAAGATTTGTATCTTGATACTCATCCACCATGACGTATTTATATTTTTCTTGGTAAATTTTGAGTAATTCAGGTATTTCTAGAACTTCTAAAAGTTTTCAAAGTATATCATCAAAATCTATCGCATTATTTCACTCTAGTCGTTTCTCATATTTTTCAAAAGCAGTAGCTACAACTTCTTTGAGATTAGAATCAACTTGGGTTTTGTAGCCAGCTGCATTTATAGATTTATTTTTTGCATCAGAAATATAAAATGCTATCTGACGAGGGGGGTATTCTTTTTCTATCAGTCACATTTCATTTTTGATAATATCCTTCATGACTGACATCTTATCTGACTCATCATAAATCAAGAAGTCTTTTTTAAGTCATATCCTCTCTGATACTTGCTGCGCAAAACTGCTAGACAATACTTCTTTGAGAATATAAATCCCAAAACTATGAAAAGTTCCCATATATGGGAGATGCCGATTCTTCATCATATGAGGGTGATATGTTGCTCAGATCGCTTGTCATGTACGTTCCTTCATCTCTCACGCGGCTTTATTTGTAAAAGTAAGAGCTAGTATACTTCTAGGTTCTACTCATTTCTCAGATATCATATACGCAATGCGCTTTGTGAGCGTAGCTGTTTTCCCTGATCAGGCTCATGCTATTATAAGCAGAGCCCCTTGAGTTTTCTCTATTGCCTCTTGTTGTCTTGGATTTGGTTTCATATTTGTGTTTTATTATGCAATTTAGAATAACGAAATTTAAGATTTTGAGAAACTTTCTTTTAGGGAAAAAAACTATATAATTCTCTAAGATATTTAACGAGATACATATGAAAGACTTTCACATAATACTTGCTGTTGATAATGAAAACTGAATCTGAGTAAACGGAGATTTAGCATGGCAACTTCCTGAGGATATGAAGTATTTTAAAAAGACTACATCCACTACTCTTAACACAGAAAAGCAAAATGCTGTTATCATGTGAAGAAAAACCTGGGAATCTATACCAGATAAATATAGACCATTTTCATCTCGATATAATTGTGTACTATCTAGAGGATATGAAAACTGAACTCAAAACAGTGAGTGAGCATATTTATTTAACTCTCTAGATGCTTGTCTAGATCATCTCGATAAGAATAACGATATAGAAACAAACTTCATTATTTGAGGATCACAGATTTTTAATCAAGTAGTTCAAGACGATAGACTAAAGAAGGCCTATATCACTCGGATATATCATAAATATCATTGTGATGCATTTTTTGATGGTCTCCCTTTGGACTTTGATCTCGAATCTCGTAGTGAAATGAAAGAGCATGAATGAATTGAGTTTGAGTTTTCAGTGTATACTCGAAGAATATCATTAATTAAAAAAATATTTCAGGGCTAATGCTCTAAAATGTGTGCTATTTTATAGAAATAATTGGCTTATTCTAGGTGTAGAATAAGCTTTTTTTATGTATTTTAAAAAATAAGATTTTAGTATGCAAAAAAAACTGTCCTAAATGTAGGAAAATGTGCACAAAAAAGTATTGAAAAAATAGTGATTGAAAACAGAAATATAAATATAACAGGTGTTCATATTGTTTTGTAGATTTTCAGAAACAAACTCCTAGGGTTTAGAGTGATATA
>JAJOLH010000016.1 GCA_021129415.1 Candidatus Altimarinota bacterium
AGTTTTTTATTCTTTGTAGCATTTACAGAAAGATCTTGATCTTTATTAGATTCACCAAGAATCATACCTTCGTAAATTTCTGTTTGTGGTTGCACAAAGATTGTACCTCTATCTTGGAGATTGAAGAGTGAGTAAGCCATAGTCTTACCATTTTCCATTGAAATCATAGATCCAACAGCTCTTTTTTCAATAGCTCCTTTGTATTCTTCGAGTTGATCAAATGAGCTAGAGAGAAGACCTTCACCTTTTGTCATAGTAGTAAACTCTGATTTAAACCCGAGAAGACCACGAGTAGGGACTCTAAACTCTAGAGCCATAACACCGTTTGTTTCAACCATATTAGACATGAGACCTTTTCTTTTTCCAAGTTCAGCGATGACAGAACCTTCACTTCCAGCGGGAACTGAGATACTTACATTTTCTATAGGTTCCATTTTTTTACCATCAATTTCTTGCATGATAACAACTGGAGCACCAACCTGGAGCTCGAATCATTCTCTTCTCATCGTTTCGATAAGTACAGAAAGGTGAAGTTCTCATCTACCAGCTACTTCATAGTTTTCACCAGTTTCAAAGTCTACTTTGAGACCAACATTCGTTTCAAGCTCTTTTTCTAGTCTATCTCTGATTTGTCTTGATGTAACAAATTTACCTTCACGACCTGCAAATGGAGAGTTGTTTACAAGGAACTCCATTTTTAGAGTAGGTTGATCAATAGTGATAGGTGGCATAGCTGGAACATCAGCATTTGCTGCAACTGTTTCTCCTACGAAGATATCTGGGATACCTGCAATAGTGATGATATCACCTGCAATAGCCTCTGTCGATTTAACTTTTTCAAGACCATCGTTTGTGAGGATATCTGAAATTTTACCTTTTCTTTGAACTCCTTCATTTGAAGTAATAATTACTTCTTGACCAACTTTGATAGTACCATCGTACACACGACCAATACCAAGACGACCGAGGAAGTTATCATACCCAAGATTAGCAATTTGCATTTTAAGTGGAGCAGCTGCATCATTTTTAGCTTCTGGAACATGTTCCATAACATAGTCGAGTAGTGGAGTGATATCTGTTTGTGCACTGTCTTCTCCAACCCAAGCTTTCCCTTCACGAGCGATAGCATATACTGGATTGTTGAGGTTTTCTAATTGTTCATCAGATCCTCCGAGTTGTACGAATAGGTCAAAAAGTTGATCGATAACCCAATCAGCTCTCGCAGATGGTTTATCCATTTTGTTGATAACAACAATAGGGTGAAGACCAAGTTCAAGTGATTTTTTAAGTACGAATTTTGTTTGAGGCATAGGTCCTTCGTATGCGTCTACTACGAGACATACTGAATCAACAGTTCGCAAGACACGTTCTACTTCTGAACCAAAATCAGCATGACCAGGAGTATCAACGATATTGATCTTATTTCCTTTATATGTAATTGCCGTATTTTTAGAGTAAATTGTAATACCTCTCTCTTGTTCTTGAGCGTTACTATCCATTGCTCTTTCCTCAATACCAACTCTCTCATCAAAACCATCAGCAGCTTTAAGGAGTTCGTCTACGAGAGTAGTTTTACCATGATCAACATGGGCTATAATCGCTATATTTCTAAATGACATAACATTGCTATATAAAAAATAAATACTCTCCAAATTACCAGAGAGTTCTAACCGCGGGGATTATAGGGGGAAAAAGCCTAAAAGCAAGAAAAAAACTTGCAAATATTGACTATTGCATTAAACGTATTACTTATAATATAAGTAATACATGCTGAATTGCACTTGAGGGTTTAATTCAGCGTCACATGATTTAATATATTATTTTATAAATATTTTATATGCAGTGTAGGCTCATATTCATATTATTATTATAATACTTACCAGATTAATTCACAGTAATAGTTGGTCTTGATATGAAAAATCTCTTAATTTAATAAGTACTCATTCATTTCAATTAAGACAAATATTTTTTGAAAATTTTATTTGAGAGTATTTTTTTAGATTCCATGGAAAATTTAAGAGAGTATCATATTTGGATCAATGTGTTAGAATTAGTTCTTCTGATTGACCATCATAATGAGTTCAATTCAGAAGAACTAATTCTGAAAAATCATTTTTATATCATACAAAATTTCCTACGTATAAACATCAAGACATTGTTTTAGAATATTATAGAATATAAACTCCCTGCATTGTTTGATAAGGCTAATTCGATAGGGTGAACTAAGCTAGATGATGTTTGTTCATCAAGATTAACAAATTTTCAACTGCTATAGTGAGCTCTCCATACAAGTGAAGAGCAATAAAATTTGCTTGTAGAATAATAATTAAAAAATTAAGATAATCCCTACCATTATTTTTTACATTAGCCCTATAAAAATTATATACTATATTATATAAAAATATATACAAAGAATATATAGAATATTTCCTTGCTTTTACTGCTATTTCTAGGCTACTGCCTTAATTCTATATCAAAAAAGCTCAGAATTAATTCTGAGCTTTTTTAGTCGTTTTGAAATTAACTAGCTTCTGGAGCTGGAGTAGATTCAAAGTTAGGATCGTAAGATTTTACGAAAGGGATAAGAGCCATAATTCTTGCTCTTTTTATAGCTTGAGAAAGTTTCTTTTGGTTTTTAAGACTTACTCCTGAGTAATATCTTGGTACGATTTTCCCAAATTTTGTTATATACTTTTTGAGAAGTTCAACATTTTTATAGTCGATATCTTGTCCGTCTAGTGGACATTCTTTATTTTTTGCCATGATTGGTAAAATTATTTTAAATAAATGTTATTTAGAACATATCATCATCATCGATGCTATCAAGAGCATCTGTAGACTCTGAAGTTTCTCATTGAGTGTTATCATCAAATTCACCTCTTTTATTGAGGAATATCATATTTGAAGCAACTGTTTCTGTTTTGTAGAGTTTTTCACCGTCTTCTTTATCGATGACTCTTGTTTTTAGCCTTCATTCTATGTATACAAGTTTTCCTTTTGTGAGAAATTGTTCTGCTCTCTCAGCAAGAGTTCCCCATGCAACACAGTTATGAAATTCTGCTTCGGATTTATTCTGTCCGTCAGATGTTTTGTAGTATCTATTTGTAGCAACGGTAAACATTGCCATCTTTTTTCATCCTTCAGTAGTTTTGATAAGTGGATCACGAGTGATATTACCTATCAGAATCACTTTATTTACTGTTCTCATAGCTGCAGTTTATTAATTAAGCATCAAGATTAACGAACATGTATCTCCAGATGTGTTCATCTAGATTCATTGGAGTAGTCATAGCTTTGAGACCTTTTCCATCAAGTTCCATAGTCCAAAGTGTATAAACACCTGTTTCTGATCCTTTAATTTTATATGCGAGCTTTTTTTCACCCCATTCATCTTTTTTAAGTCCTTTGACTTTTGCTGCCTTGAGCAGTTTTTCGACACCATCAACACTAGCTTTAAGAGACTGCTCTCCTGCTTCTGGGTTGAGGATCATCATGAGTTCATAATTTGCCATAATCCTATGGTTACTATCTAGTGGCTATTTTCTGCCAGTAGAAGGATATAAAATATGCTTTTTTTAAAGCCAGCGAATTCTATGGAAAATCACCCTTTTGTCAAAAGAAAAGTTGACCTGCCCAAAAAAGTAGAGAAAGTATAGCTAATATATCTCACTAGCATTTCTATGGCTCATATTTTTATCACTGATAGCGACTTTGCAGGAACTGATAGCTCTTTTGAATATTTACTTTGATTTCAACCATCTCTTTGAGCCATGATTCTTAGAGAAGATGAGCTAATAGTTCTGCTTGATGCGCGATACTTTTTAAAGACTAAGAACATTGATAAGGATAAGATTAGAAATATTCTCACGAGACCAGAGTTAATTGTTAGATATGAATTATTTACTGATATATCTCAGGGAATAATTTCTCAGTTAACTACTAGTGATGAGATTGTATTAGAGGATAATATTGCTATCAAGTATTATAAAAACATTTGAGACGCATTTCAGGGCAATAAATTGAAATTTGAATCAGCTTATCTAGATGATATAAAAATAATTAAAACAAGTCTCGAGAAAACTGCTATAAAAAAAGCAATCTCTATAATAGATGAAGTGTTTATATACATTGAGGACCTAGTAAGCAGTCAGAAAATACTCTGAATGACAGAATTGTCTCTAAGGCAACTCATCATCGCTAAAATATTTGAACTGTGAGGTCAGTGAGAGAGTTTTGAATCCATAGTGGCATTTTGAAAAAACTCTGCTGTTCCTCATCATCTATCTGGGAACACTGTGATAGAAGATTGAGTTCTTCTCATCGACATGGGTGCAAAGTATGACAATTACTGTAGCGACTTTACGCGGACCATCTGGGTCTGAGAGAAAAATGATCAATTTCACTTATTTCAAAAAGCACATAAGATAGTGAAAACCGCTCATGAGACAGCAGTCAATGAATATACTGTAGGTATGACATGATGAGAGGTAGATACCCTCGCAAGAGACATAATCCAAGATTCAGAGTACAAGGATTTGTTCTCTCATAGTCTGTGACATTGACTTGGACTGGATATCCATGAAATGCCAAGATTAAAAAAGTGAGACAAAACAGTGCTACTGGAAGGTATGGTTTTTACGATAGAACCAGGAATATACATAGAAGAAGAATTTTGAATCCGTCTTGAAGATATAGTCTTTCTCGAAAATAATAAACTCGTAAAATATACCAATATAAATCTATAAAATATGCAAGAACTTAATCTACAAGATATTCTCAAAAACACTACTGATCTCAAAGATAAAAAGGTTGGGTATGTTGCGATAATAGGCCGACCAAATGCTGGAAAATCAACATTTATAAATACGCTCATTTGAGAAAAAATAGCTATCACGAGTAATATCCCTCAAACGACACGAAACAAGATCCTTGCTATGTATAATGATGATGACTCTCAAATCATATTTTTTGATACTCCAGGAATACATGAGTCGCAAAAGGCCTTTAACGCTGAGATTAATCATCAAGCTCTCTCGAGTCTCAGAGATTCAGAAATAGTGTTATACTTTATAGACTCAGCGAGAGCCCCAGGAAAAGAAGAAAAATATATATCAGATATCCTCGAAAAAATAAATACTCCAGTATATAGAGTTTATACAAAATGCGATTTACGTCCTGCAATGGAAATCCCTACTTGAGATGATATATTTAAAATATCGAGCCAAGATAAATCATGATTTGTAGAACTCGTTGATGCTGTTAAGGCTAAACTCCCAGAGGGGCCAATACTCTTTCCAGAAGACTATTATACAAAACAAGATATATATTTTAGAATCTCAGAAGTTATCAGAGAAAAACTCTTCCATAATCTCAAAGAAGAAATGCCACATAGCGTTTTTGTAGCTGTAGAGGAGATAGAGGATGACGAGAAGTGAATGAAAAGAATCTCTGCCTATATCTATACAGAAACTGATTCTCAAAAATATATCGTGATCTGAAAGTGAGGAAAGCTTATTACAAAAGTATGAACCCTCGCTCGAATCGAACTAGAGGAGATATTCGGACAAAAAGTGTTTCTCTCAGTGAGAGCAAAGGTAAAAAAGAATTGGAGAAAAGACGAAGGCTTTGTTAAAAAGATGCTGAGACACTAGAGAATATTGAGACAAAAAAGACTGAGAATATTTCCCAGTCTTTTTTCTATTATTTTATTACTATTCGGCAAGCATTCGAGTAACTACTTCTTCAAATGTAGAAGCAGGGTATGCTCCAGAAATAATCTCGTATTCACCAGTCTGGTTATTGATAATAACATTCCCAGGAGTTCCAGTTATACCAAAAGCATTTTGACCTCTGTTGAATTTTCTCTCAACAGTAGCTTTAGAATCTCCGTTATCAATACAAGCATTTAGGAGAGTTTCATTTACTCAGCTAGCAGTTGCATTTGCAATGAGAGTTGCTACAGAGTTATCTCCTGATATAAGTGCCTCAGAAAGACCTGAGTTATAAGCATCAGCGCTGCCAACACTTGCAATACATTCTAGTGCTTCTGCTGCGTCTTGACTTGCTTGACCACCAACTCCTATAAAGTGACTTGAAGTTTTATTGAGGTCAGACCCTATAGCTTCTAATACTGTTTCAGCAGTACCATCAGTTTCCATCTTTTTACAATAATGGCAATCTACATCTGTGTATTCGAGCCATGTCACAGCTGCATTTTCATCACCTATGAAGTGAGCATCAGCTTTAATGTCTTCTAAAATTCATTCATCAAGCACAAGAAATCCTTTATCACTTCTAATAGCGAAAGGGTCGAAAGTGGCTCCAAGAGCAAGGGAGAATTCTCCACCTGGAAGAGCCGTAAGATATGGAGTGATTTGTCCTCCGTCATTCATAGCATTTGAATTAAATATTACAGCTGGAAGGGCTGTAATTTGATTTTCTTCTAGGTATTCTGAAACTCAAGAGTCAGAGAAGTCTTGCTTAATGAATTCAGCTCCAGCAAGGAATGGAAGCACTTGGAGTTGTTCCATTATAGCACTGGCCTGACAATCACTACATCGAACATCATCGATAATAGTTACGCTAATATCCTCTGCTGTAACTACTGTTGGAGTTACAGTTGTAGGAGTAGCTTTATTTCCCATCATTTGCCCTACATAAAATGCTAGCCCAGCAATAATCATCATGAGTACAATGATAGTACCGTAGAGAATATGTATCATGCTTGAGTTATTTTTAATATCACTAGCATTTTCTTGTATATGTCTTGCGTTTGCTGCAACTTGATTAGTTGTTGCTGCTTTAACTGGAGTTTTTTTTGCTCTCGTGGTAGTTTTTTTAACTGGAGTCTTTGTCGTAGCTGCAGTTGTTGTCTTTTTAACTGGCATAGGAAAATAATTAAATTATAATAAGTAAGTATAAGTGTATATTTTTACCTTAAGTAAAAGTAAAAATGTATGGTATGGGCAACTAGCTGAGTGTAGGAAAATGTTTGCTGCACACCCATGAGCTATTAGCCTCCCGAGATTATAGTTTTTTTTAGAAGGAAGTAAATCATTAATTTAGGATAAAATTTATATACTTTATATG
>JAJOLH010000015.1 GCA_021129415.1 Candidatus Altimarinota bacterium
ACTCTTCTTATCTCTCTCGTGCGGCTCTACCAAAAAACTCTCTCACCGGACCACTCTTTTTGGGCTAAAGATAACGCTCCATATTGTAAGCACTATCCAACATGCTCTGACTATATGATAGAATCTATACAAAAAAAATGAGCATTCCATGGAGCACTCAAGTGAATTTGAAGAATACTCAGGTGTAACCCGTGGAGTAAGTGATGAGTTGATTTAGTTGATAAAGATTAATAGTATGGAAATGAATGAAATATTAACGGGTCATGAGAAATATATTGATTGAAAAATAGATATTGATACGTCTACTCAAAGTATTCAGGACGCAATGTACTCAAGAGATCCAGAGAAATACTGAGATTTTTTAAAGACTCTTGGAAAAGTAGAAACTGCTTTAAAAGCGATGCTAATAACTAAGCATAAAGTGAGAGTTGAATTATTTCACTGTGTTTATTATGCAATGAGATTAATAGATGATGTGGTCGATGGAGATACTGTTCCTCCATTATCACTAGAAGAGAGAAGAAAGCTCTTAGATGCTATTATACAATGAAGTACCAACCGTATACCGAACCCTCTCTATAAAGACCTCTCACTCAAAATTAAAAGCCTATCAGCACAATTATGAAAAGAGTCTGAAATGGCTGAAGCAATTCGGCAAATAATTGTAAGTATGAAATTTGATCTCGATAGAATTATGGACTCAGAAAAAACTCGTTCAATAAATGACTTACAAGAGAACTTTCATAAAATGGATATTATATGAACCATTGCATGAACTGCCATAATTTTCTGAATTGATCCAGAAAATGCAACAGACTTATTAGCCCCCCTCGGTGAAGCTACAAGAATAATATATAACCTCGAAGATTTTTGAGACGATGTTTCAAAGGATTTGATAAACATCCCTATTGAGGATCTAAAAAGATTCTCCATTAGCCAAGAAGATATTGATGATGTAAAGCAAGCAGGTAAAGCGCTAAAGATAGAAATGCTTCCAAAAAGTATTAAGGAATGGTTTTTTCATGAATTAGACAAAATAGATAGACTTATGCAGCAGCATACTACAAAAATGCAACAAAGAATAAAGTTTAGTGGTCTAGCAGATATCCCATTATCTGCGTGGAGGAGTTGATATGTTATGAAGCAAAGAGTATTACCAGAAACGTATGAACGAGAAGTACTGACAGAAGCAGCTAAGATTAAAGAAACGTTGGCTTAATTTTTTCTTGCATTCTCCTTATTTTTCATATAATAAGCAAGCCTTGTAAAGGAAGTCTAGGACTAAACTATAGCTATTAGCTATTTTAAGAGAAAAGACGTGATTACCTTTTATTTTTTTATTATAACATTATGGCTGGAAAGAAATATAAAAAAGCTGTTGAATTCCTCAAAGAAGGAATGGAATATAGCGTAGAGGAAGCTGTTGAGCTTCTAGAACAGACAAACACTGTAAAATTTGACCCTACAGTTGAGATTCATTTCAACCTCAATCTTGATCCAAAACATGTTGATCAAATGATTAGAACTACTGCTAAACTTCCTAACGGAACTGGTAAAACAGCTAAAATCTGTGCATTCTCAGATACTATTTCTGCTGCTGACCTAAAAGCTGCTGGAGCAACTGAAGCTGGTGGTGAAGATCTTATCGCTGATATCGCTGCTGGAAACGTAGCTCTTGATTTTGATACTTGTGTAGCGACTCCTGCTATGATGAGACATCTAGGTAAAATTGCTAGAGTACTCGGACCAAAAGGACTTATGCCTAACCCTAAAACTGGTACAGTAGGTGAAGACCTCGTTGCAGTTGTAAAAGATATTGCTGGTGGTACATTTGAATTTAGAACAGATAAACATGGAAATGTTCATTCTATTTTTGGAAAACTTTCTTTTGGAAAAGAAAAACTCGTAGAAAATCTTAACACTTTCCTTACACTAATCAACGATGTAAAACCATCTGGATCAAAAGGAAAATATATCAACTCAGCAGTCGTTTGTAACGCTATGGGTCCTGGTATTAAATTAAACATGAATCCTGATGAAGCGTAGTCTTTACTCAAAATAAAAAAACACTCTCATAATTGAGAGTGTTTTTTTTATTTTTTTATTATTTTATCAAGTGTCTGCATCTTGAGGAGACTATTAATTCCTCTCTGAAGATTTCAAAGTACATCTGTTGTATAACAATCAGATTTTTTCTCGCAATAGATATCCTTAGTACAATCAGTTATTCCAATCTCCTCACCAACAGCAAGGAATATATCATAAAGAGATATCTGACTTGCATCACTTGCAAGCATTACTCCACCTCCTCGTCACTGTTTTGCTATGAGGATCCCGGCTTTATGTAGATCAGGAATAATCCGACGGAGACAGGTTTCACTCATCCCCTGAGATTCTACTATCTCTCGTATTTGCACCAAATCACCTTTATCTGCAATATAGCAGAGTGCTTTAAGTGCATCATCTCATGTTTGGGAAAGTTTTATCATAATTTATATTTTCAATATATCATCAAAGGTATCATGTTTACCATCACTAAGGTACTTATGAAGAGCGTTTCGAGTAGTGAGGAGTCCCAGTACTGAGGCATTCCTTCGTCTAGTAGATATTGGCATGCCAACAAGCTCTTCTATGTAACTATATCCAAGCTCAAATATCTCGTCAGCTTTCATTCAGATTATACTTTCTCCAAACACACTCGCACAGGCAGTAGTTATGATTGCTGTATCTCACTCAAACGACCATTTCTTAATTATATTGTTTTCTATGATAATATAGACTTTGAGATCATCTCAACAAGTTCTATTCTCTTCCCAAAATGAAACATCAGCGTCTTCTAATACTCCTTTATTTGGTGGTGTCTTACTATAATAAGTAATAGTCTCGTTATACATTTATTTAAGTTCGTTAATTGCCATATTTAAAACATCGAAAAATTTATCGATATCATCATGAGTATTATAAATATGTAGACTCATACGACAAGTATGTTTTTGAAAAATAAAATCCATAAATGGCTCAGCGCAATGCTGTCCTGCTCTGATACAAATACTATGATCAGCGAGATAGTCAGAAATATCAAAACTATGAACTCATTCAACGTAGAATGTAAACACTCCAACTCTTGTGTTTGGGTTTATTCATCAAATAAGTTTGATATCTTTATTCTGTGAAAATTTTTCAAGTGCGTATTCTACTAAGTCATGCTCTATACTCTCAAGTACTTCATATCCTCAGATTGACTCTACATACTCAAATGCCCTGAGTAAACTCACAGCCCCTGAGAGATTTGGAGTTCCTGGTTCAAACTTATCTGGGAGTTTATCACTATGTGTGTATTCTCATTTTTTTACAAATCCTATAGCTCATCCTCATGAAAAAATAGGCTTTAAGCTAGTGAGTAAGCTCTCTTTTGCCCACAATACTCAGATACCACTGTCAGCAAATATCTTATGCCCTGTAAAGAACATTGCGTCACATCACATCTCAGCGACATCAACCGAAAAATGTGGCACACTCTGTGATCCATCTATGATAAAAAGTGGCTTATCTTGAGAATATTTTTCTTCTAATATTTCTCAAACTTGTTTCATATCATTTATTTCTCCAAGAGTATTACTCACATGAGCAAGAGAAATTATTTTTACAGAATCATCAAGCTTTGATTTTAGCTCATCAAGATCTAAACTATAATCGTCATTAATTCATATAAAATCTACCTCTATTCAGTAATCTTCCTTTAAGATAAGCCATGGAACGAGATTAGCATGATGCTCCGTTATACTTACTAAAACTTTATCTCATGCTTTAAGCAGACCTGTTCTCCAGATACTTTGAGAAAGTATGTTGAGTGCGTAGGTAGAGTTACCTGTATAAATAACTTCCTTCCAGCTGTCAGCTCAGATATGCTTTGCTACTATTTTTTTTGAGTCCTCATAGAGTTTTTCTGATATTTCTGATATCTCATAGCTCCCACGGTGAATATTAGCATAGCTGCTTCGTAGGTAGTCTGCAACTCCATCTATCACCACAGCTGGCTTCTGACTTGTAGCCGTACTATCCAAATACACTAAATCTGGATGAGTTTGAAATATCGGGAAATCTTGTTTTACATTTGACATTATATATATGGATAAAAATATATTTAAGCTACTGAAAGGAAAATACCATGAAATGACTTAAAATAATAGCACTTTTCATAGTTTCTAAAGCAAAATCTGGAGGAATTTTCCATGATTGGACACCAGACGGAAACAACGAAAAATGTAGACACTTCGGTAAAAATAGATATTAAAAGTATTCTATTTTTACCGCTACAACTTTGCGGCCTTTGGGTCACACTTTTTTATTTTTGTTTTATTCTCTCTAAAATTCTTACTTACTTATACACCTCTTTCCTCAGTGCTATCCTATGGATGAGAATAATCTTATTCCCGTCATCAATAGAATAAATAATCCTATACTCTCAAATTCTTAAACGAGATTTATTTGAAGATTTTGGAAACATTTTTTTTATATTCCATCTTTCTGAAAATGGATGCACAGCAAACATCTGAAGCATAGACTTAATCTTTTTTTTATAAATCATATCTTGATTTAGTTTTTTCCAGTCTTTCTTAAATATATTACTATTATCTAATTGTATATTATACATCTCAAAATACTTCATCAAAAGATAAAAAAGCATCCTTATTTCCTGCCTTATAATTCTTCTCCGATTCTTGTATCGCAGCTATCGTCTCATCATTGAGTTCATCAAGCCTAATAGCTCTCACATCCCAATCAAGTTCTTTTTTTTCTATTGGTTCTAATATTACTTTTCCAGCCTCAAAGCGTGCTCTAATATGCTTTTTATCAACTCACATTTGTTTCCTCCATGCTTGTGGAATAGTATACTGTCCATTCCCAATGGGTTTTAGTATTGTCTCTGTCGTCATAATTAAATTAATTAAAAAATTAAATTAATTAAATTATATTTATATTATGAGAAAATACAAATCCTCTTTGTACTTCAAAATACATACTTACATCTCGGAACACATGCCTGCATTCCCTACAGTATTTATTTTGATTTTATTCTCTCTAAAATTCGTGTCTTCACATCTGTGTAAATATCTTCATGTTTTTCTTCAAGATCTCAAAATATCTTTGAGATATAACTCTCGAGCATGAGCACGGTAGCATCCTCTCTCGGAAGTCCTCGACTACGAAGATAGAAAAGTTTATCATCAGAGATTCGTTCCATATTACAGGCATGAGATGCTTTCACGTCCGAACTATGAACGAGAAGTGTTGGGAGTCCTCTCACTTTCCCAGATTTTCAAAGAAAAATATTCTCTTCTACTAAATATCACTCTACTTTTTCTACTCCTTCTACTATATTTACAATTCCATCTAAATCAATAATTCAACCATCAGAGACAAAACTCACAATATTCATATCAAGAAATGCTCCATTTGCAGCAAGTTCTCCATCCATTTTAGCCTTTATTTTTTCTCCTGTTGAGCTCAAGAGAGCAAATACTTCACATGTACTATCAATCCCATTTATAAGGAAATGTTTATCAAAAAACTCTTCTTTCTCAAAATACCCAAAATATTTGAGGCTTGCTCCTTTTCCAAAAGTAATTTTCTTTAAAACATCCTGCTCATCATAAATCATAGCATCTACTCCGTCAGCTATATGCAGCTCTGATTCTAGATCTTTGCTAAAATAGAGTTTATTTTCTGTAAGATTCATAGTTTATTTTTTATTTTTTAAGAAATTTTCTCTCATATACTTTAGTTTTTCTAAGTCAATCTTAGGAACTGGTTTTTCAAAAGCAAAGCTCGTTCCACATCCACATCTATCCTCTATATCATCGCTTACAAATATATATCTCACTTGCTCTAGCCCTGTATGATCAGCTTTTACTACTCTAGTTATTTTAGCATTTTCTAAGTATTTTTTATCTACTTTTGGCAGATATAATTCAAATTTATATTCTGTATCTAATTTTTCTATTTCTTTATCAATTTCAAATTCTGTTTGCATATCTATCTTTATCCCAGAGCAGCCTGCATCAATAAAAAATACTTTAAGTTTCTCGACTCAAGAGTTCTCAAATTCAGATACTGTTTTTTTATCAAGTTGTAACATATTTTTATTTAACCAATACTTCCTTCCATCTCCATAGAGATAAGTACATTCATCTCACTCGCATATTCGAGTGGGAGTTCTTTTACTATAGGAGAGATAAATCCGTTTACGATCATAGCCGCAGCTTCTTCTTCTCCTATCCCTCGAGACTGAAGATAAAATAAATCCTCTTCGTTTATCTTACCTGCCGATGCTTCGTGAGCTACGATAGATTCTGAGTTATCACACTTAATTTCTGGAATAGTATCAGATCCTGATATATCATCGAGAAGAAGTGCATCACACTCTATTTTTGTAACCGACCCAATTGCTGATGACTTAATATCAACGAGTCCTCTATAAGTTGAGAGTCCTCCGGATTTTGAAATAGATTTTGATACTATTGAGCTTGAAGTATTTTTTCAGATATGGATTACCTTTGCTCCCGTATCTTGATTTTGACCAGCATTCGCAAAAGCAATACCAAGATGATCTGCTCGTGAATTATCTCCCACAAGAACAGAACAAGGATACAGCATAGTAGTATTTGATCCCATATTTCCTCATACCCATTCCATATATCCACCTTCTTGTACTATTGATCTTTTTGTATTGAGGTTATATGTATCTAAACTCCAATTTTCAACTGATGAATATCTCATAGTAGCATTTTTACCGACAAATATTTCTACTCAACCAGCATGAAGAGAGTTTTCATCATACTTTGGAGCAGAGCATCATTCTATATAATGAGCTTCTGCGTCTTCCTCTATGATAATCATGGTATGTTCAAATTGACCTCATTTTTTCACGTTCATTCTGAAATATGATTGAAGAGGTTCTGATACTTTTACTCCTTTAGGTACATAGAGAAATGTTCCACCAGACCAAACAGCGTAGTGAAGAGATGCAAACTTGTGATCCGTAAGG
>JAJOLH010000014.1 GCA_021129415.1 Candidatus Altimarinota bacterium
AAATATACTCCCCTATCTCAAAGACTATACCATCATACTTAAACCTCTTGAGATCGATGATGCAATCTGATACATTGGTATAATCTGAGGACTCAAAATGAACTATAGTTTCAATATTAGTGCAGTGAAAGGTATTATCTAATTCAATCCCATTCGGCAAGAAACTCATTCACATATAATTGCATAAAATCATGCCGAGATTCAGCAATAGTTTTTCATGCATTCGTATGCATCATATCTTTTAAGAGAAGTAGCTTCTCTGCAAAATGATTAAATGAGGTACTGTCTTGTGATCTCTGATAATATTCATCCTTAGAACGAATTATTTTAGGAATAATTTTTGGGTCGTGTATTGGTCTCCCTTTTTTTCATCAATATGTAAATGTCCTTGCAATAGCTATAGCTCATATTGCCTCAAGTCTATCCGCATCTTCAACTATCATAAACTCAATACTTCACTGAAAATCATGTGCTCGTTCAAGACTTTTCCCGTATCAGACATTTTCCGCAATAAATATAATTTCTTGTACTTCTTGTGTAGTAATTCAAAAACTCTCCAAAGTTATTCGTAAATCAGCTTTTTTTTCTTTAATTCATCAAGCGTCAAAAAATTTTTCATCAAGAGATTCATGCAATAGAGCTCCTGCCTCTATAATCAATATATTTCCTGTCTTTTCCTGATTATGTATTTTTTTTGCGTTTATTACGACTCTCTGAATATGTTGAAAATCATGTGCTGCACATAATTCATCCATTTCTCAACGGACATATTGCTCTATTTTTGTTATTATAACTTGATTCATAATTATTGCTTATCAACTAAATCCTCACTTTGCTCATTTTTTTCTCTCCCAGGGAAAACACTTACCCATTTTGATGATTATCTATCTTAAATACTATAAGAATATTTCATTTTAAAATTCCATATGCTCGAAACTGTTTATTGATTCTAAAATAATAGATTTTTTGTGATTTTGGTTCTCTTAATTTTAAATCTCGAGAGACTCATAAGATAATTTTTTGCTTAGCATTATTATATTGAGGAAGTATTCTCCTCTTTGATAGATATTTTACAATCCTTTCATCATAGTCATGTATTTCTGTTATCTTCATCTATCTATACGTTTATAAAGCTCTCTATATCTCTTGAGTTAATATCATCGACTATCTTTTTATCATCCATAGAAAGCTCATCATATCAAATAAATCCTATTTCCACAGGTTCATTATCAGTTTCATACTCTACTTTTCCAGTTGATACAACTTGCGTATAATACATATTTGTAAGAGTAGACATATTTGACCCGAGTTTTTTTGCTAGAGCTTGAAATTGCTTTTTTATATCTTCATCTATTGTCAAAGTTACTTGAGTTTTTGCCATAATTTAAAATAAGTATTTAATGCATATATTATATGCATTAAATACTTATTTTGCAAGTTTTATCAACTAAATCCTCATTTTGCTCATTTTTTTTCTCTCCCAGGGAATGTATCAGAATACACGCAGCCACAATAATTTTGCCTGTAGATCTCATGCTCATTTGTGTAATCTACACTTCGCTGGAAACCTCAGTTTTTTCTAAAGGCTATTTTAAGAAATTCTAAATTCTTCTTTGTTGCTTCTTTTTTAATTTCAGTCTCTGATATATCTCAGTTACTTATTAACTCATCTATCGTTATTCAGAGGAGTTTACTTGCTTGATTGCGTTCATCATCTGTGAGGTATTGCTGAGCTGTTGTTCGTTTATCCCATTTCTCACCGAGATCAAACATCTTTTCCATGTCTTTATGTGGAGAGTTATTGAGAGAACTCGTCCATTTTGAAATTCACATTTCTCGAGCGAGTCTAGCAGTTCTCTCGAGTCGCATATCATAACACTCAGTACATTTTTCTCAACGTTCTGGAGTATCTTCGAGTCATTTAATTTTCGTAAAGAAGTTTTTTACATCGTATTCTCCTCTGATGTAATCTACTCACTCTATTTCACAAACTTGCACAAATGCTTCATAGCGCTTTTCATGCTCTGCTACTGGTTGGATATTTGGATCATACCAATACGCAATCACATCATACTCTTCTTTGAGGTCCATGAGTGGCACTGTAGCATCAGGTCAGCAACAAATATGTACTAGTACTTTCTCTTTTTTTTCTAATACTGTTTTGATTGGTTTATAACTCGTTCTATGGATTCACGTTATGTCTGATTTTTCTATTAATGCTTCTCTATGTTTTTTTGTTCCATAGCCTGCATTTGTCTCTAATCAGAGATCTGGGTAGAGTGTGGCATATTGAGTCATGAGTTTATCTCTAAATACTTTTGCGATAATACTCGCAGCTCCTATTTCAGGGACTTTTCCATCACCTCATACGATATAGAGAGGTTTTTGCTCTAACTCATCGAATTCATAATTATCTCGACCATCTATCACTACCGATATTTCTGAAAACTCTTCTGGTATTTTTCTCTTGATTTCTACTATCGCTCGACGCATTGCCTCTCTATTCGCTTGTCTTATGTTTATTTCATCTATCACATAGTTATCTACTACTCCAACTCAAAAGTAGAGTTTCTTCTCTCGAGATAATTTAATAATTTTTGTATAGAGTTCATCTCGTTTTTTTGCAGTGAGTTTCTTAGAGTCATTTACCATTGAAATAAAGTCTTTACTCGGTTTATTATTTGAATTCCAAGCAAGAGCGCACGCTACCACAGGACCACACCACGGACCTCGTCCTGCCTCATCTATTCAGATCTTAATTTTTGTTTTTTTCATGATTAATGTTTTTAACATGATTTGTGAAATAGCCTTGATTTTCTTTCCGTATAATATATATTTATAGTATATTTTCAAGAAACTATTTTATGGACGAAATAAGAAACACAATACTCAAGGTAGAAGCTCTCAAGGCAGATAAGAAATTTGCTGAAGCAATTGCGCTCCTACAAAAAACTCTCGTAAAATATTCAGATGATTATCGGCTATACGAAGAGCTCGCAGATATCTACCTCTATATTGGTGATAATGAAAAGGCTTTTTCGGCACTTGATTTTAGTCTCACGCTTAATGATAAATCTGCAACAGGAAATTATCTCAAAGGTTTTATTCTCCTGTGAGAAGATAAGGTAAGCGAATCTATATCATATTTAGAGAAATCCAATGCTCTCTTTGGTAATAACGCTGAAGTACTGAGAAACTTAGGATGGGCATATACTATGTCAGGACAACATGAAAGAGGTATAACAATATTAAAAAGAGCTCTCAATATTTCTCCAGAGGATGAACTCATAACTGAGGATTTAGCTATGGCTCTTATAGGTACTGGTGACATCTCTGCTGGAAACAGACTTCTCAAAAAAATAGGTAAATCAACTAATAAGTCATAATAACACTCTGTGGCTTTTACAAAGAAACATATCCCATCAAAAATAATTTGTGTCATAGATATATGAAGCTACAAGCTTCGAGTTTGTGCTGCAAAATTTAAAAATAAAAATGTCGAGGTCTTATCATACAGAGAGAAACGGCAAGACATTTCGTATTTTGCAAATAATGAATGTTTAAATCTCCCATGACTTTGTGAAAATATTTCAGAAATCATCAAAAGATTAGAAGAAGATATAGAACTTGATCTTGATGATATCATTATTAACTATCCTTTTTGAGAAATGTTTCTCGGATCAAAAAGTATTAATTATAAGAGAGATTCTTCTCACAAGAAAATTGATATTCCAGAGCTTGAAAAAATAATGGAATCAGTGGAGAAGCTATGTCTTGGGAAACTTACATCCCAAGTAGATAAGCTCTATGGATTAAGTAAAGATGAGGTTCAAATTATACTCTCTAGAGTAGATAGTATTTCTCTGGATTGAGCAGCTTGTGAGAAAATCATTTGAAAACAAGGGAGTGTAATGAAAATATCACTTCTCAATGCTTTTATTCCTACAATAAAGCATAACCTCATCTCACAAATCTGAACAGTACTTGGAAAAAACATATATAGAATCCTCCCAACAGAATACTGCATTACGAAAATTTTTCCTCAAAAAGATATTCTCATTATAAATCTCTGAGCAACACAGACTACTCTGTCTCTCAAATATCAATGAGTGGTAATATGAGTTTCAAAAATTCCTATTGGGGTAAATGACCTTGTAAATAAAATATCTAAGACAAACACTCACACGCGTGCTGAAATTATTGAGAATCTTGCTGGAGAGGATTATGAGAATGAAAAAGAGCAATTTCTAGACGTCTGGGGAGAAAGTATTGGAATAACTCTCTCAGAACTCCTGTGAGATAAGGTATGTCCTAAATACCTCTATATTTGATGAGGATGAGGGAAAAATAATTTTATACAAAATTATTTAGATAATTTTAATTTTATAAAATACAATATTAGAATCTTAAATGACACGCAGTTTGTAAGTGAAGATATGACTAAGATCATAAAACCAATTAAAAACTTAAAACTAGAAGACATTCAAAGAATCCCTCTAGATATGTATGTACTCTTGCTAGAGACAAACCATATCATATCTCGTAGCCATGATGTTGTGAGTAATTCACTTCAAACTGCTATTAGAAAACTCTGATATATTAAATCATAGGTCTTAATCTCAACTCTCACTTGAATTCTCTCCCTTTTCAAGGGAAAGAGACTACAAACTATTATTATGTTCTATCACTTTCTCTATAAAGAAATCTTCTAGTCCTCATTTGAGCTTTTTTACTGATTGCCCTTCAACTATTAGATGTCCATAGTTTATGATACTAATTCTGTCACATATACTTTCAACATCAGCAAGGATGTGTGTATTAAAGAATATCGTTGTCCCTTGTTCTTTGAGTTCTACCAATAAATCCTTTACCATTTTTCTTCCTATAGGATCAAGTCCACTCATAGGTTCATCAAGAAAGAGAAGTTCAGGTTTATTTATAATAGATTGTGCAAGTCCGACCCTTTGAAGCATGCCTTTTGAATAACTCTTGAGATATTTGTCTCATGAGCTTTCGATTCAAACTCGCACGAGGAGCTGGTCTACTGTTTTTTTAAGTTCTTCTCATTTTAAGCCAAAAAAACTTCCGTTAAACTCTAAAAACTCACGACCTGTGAGGTGTTTATAAAGATAAGTGTTTTCAGGCATAAATCCGATTCTTTGCTTACTCTCCATTGTGAGTCCTTCTTCTCCAAATATCTTTATACTTCATGATTCTGGAAGTATAAGACCAAGGATAGATTTCATAGTTGTTGTCTTCCCTGCACCATTTGGACCAAGAAATCCATAAATTTCTCACTTTTTTACGTCAAAGCTTATTCAATGCAGTACTTGTTTTTTTGCAAGTGTTTTTTCTATATTTTGTACTTGTAGGATATCCATGAATAGTATTTGAATTATTATATCTCTATTTTCTTAAAAAGCATGAAAAATGCAAGATTAATACACTATTACTTTTTTATTCATAAATGCTCTGAGTCCTTCTGGTCCATTCTCTTTACCATATCATGATTTTCTCACTCAACCAAATGGGAGATGTGGTTTACTTCATGCCCCAGCATTAACAAATATCATTCATCATTCTAGTTGACCTGCTACCTCTCTACACTGCTCTATGTCATCTCAATATACAACTGCTGAGAGTCCAAAATCACTGTCGTTTGCTATTCTAATTGAATCTTGTAGATTCTTTGATTTGATAATACTTGCTACCGGTCCAAATACTTCTTCATGATAACTTGCGATTTCTGGAGTTACATCAGCCAGAACTGTTCCCTCATAATACTCTCCTCTACTTCATGCTTTGTTTCACCCGCATACAAGTCTTGCTCATTGCATAACACTTCTTTGTACTTGTTCATGAATTTCATCAACTAAGTCAGTTCGGGCCATTGGAGGAATCTGTGTTTCAGCCAACATAGGATCTCAGATTTTCATAGATTTCATGTATTTTCCCATCTCTTCTACGAAACTATCGTAGTGTTTTTCCATAACTATAAATCTCTTTGAAGAATTACATTTTTGACCTCCATTTGCGATTCGACAAGCTGTAGCTTCTGCAACCATTTGCTTCGTGTCACTGTGATCAGCTAATACAAACGCATCGTTTCATCCTAGTTCAAGTACTGATGGTTTTAAGTATTTCCCTGCAAGAGAGCCTATAGCCGCTCCTGCTCTTTCTCAACCTGTAAGATTTACTCCTCTTACATGTTTATGTGAGAGGATAAGTTCTGATTGAGACGAAGATATAAATATATTTTGATATACTCATTCTGGGAATCAAGCCTTGAGGAAAAAATCCTCTATTTGCGCAGCGCACATTGGGACGTTTGAAGCATGTTTATACACTTGAGTATTTCAAGCAAGTATATTTGGGACTGCTGCTCTGAGAATCTGATTATAAGGAAAGTTCCATGGACCAATACCAAATATAACACCAAGCGGATCATACATCTCTTTTCACTTCGTCCCATTTAGATCAAATTCTTTCTCACCTATTAGATCCTGCGCATTATCTGCAAACCACCTAATGAGATCCCCCGTTCCTTTTAGCCCAACAACACTAGAAGTGTAGAGCATTCACATCTCTTGAGTTTGCAGTTTTGCATACTCTTCTAGGTCAGCTTCGATGACTTCTGCCATTTTATAAAAGAGTTCTTTTCTCTCAGCAAAGCTTGTGTTTTTCCACTGGAGAAATGTTTCTTGAGCCTTCTCGATTTTAGCAATCACTTGCTCATCTGAAAGTGTTTCAAATGTAGCATTTACTTCTCCATTGTATGGATTAACTGACGTGAGTGTTCACATATTTTTAACTAATTAGAAAATATTTTTCTTCTATAAATAATACAGAAAATACGAAAAGATTCAAAAAATTAAGATGTTTTAATTTTCTCTAAAATATCTAGAGTCTCTACGCATGCATCTGCTACTTTTCTTCCCTTTCACTTAAGATGTTCAAGATAAAATTCTACGTCTTTCTTATTATCCATATCTATCGAAACTGGAGTCAGGACGGAAGAAAATATTGGCATTTCAAGCTCACTACT
>JAJOLH010000020.1 GCA_021129415.1 Candidatus Altimarinota bacterium
TCAGTGATATACCATCTTCAAGCCTATAAACGTGAAGAGCTAAATCATTATCTACTCTTCACATATATGCATATAAAGTTGAGGGATTTCCATACTCCAGATTCTTAATTTCTGTATCAAAATTTGTAGTTTCATATATAGATCAAAATCAGTAATCAATCTTGATATATTTTCCATTTGCAAGCTTGTATATGAGATAATTATGCTTATAAGCTCATCACGCAGACGAAAAGAATGAATCAGCAAAAAAGAGCCTGTCTTTTTCAAATCAATATTGCTGTAGAAGAGAAGCTAATAACCATGTTCAAGAAAAACACGCGTATCTTTGACTCTCTTGAAAACTCTGAGGTTCTGTATCATAATTTTCAGGAGAATTCTTTTTGTACCTAGAAGTTATGCTTAGCGCATGTTGTGCTATTTCTTTTTCAATGCAGCTTTCAGTATATTTATCCTGCACTTGTCTACATTTCTCTATTCTAGAACCATACTCCGCTATGTTATCTTGATTTATGAGATTTTGGGTTTCTCATGTAAGTATTCATGAAGAAGAGATTTCTTCTAATTCTCATAAAAACTCAGCTGCACTTTTTTTATTCATTTCATCTTCTCATTCATCAGCTTCTTCATCTTCGTCTTGTTTTTGATGCTTTGTCTCCTCTATTTCTTCTTTTGATTTTTTGATTAAAAATGTAAGCATATCTTCATCACTTACAGTTTGGATATTATGCATTGATCAAAAAGATTGAGTTACAAGCTTCCTTACATATTCAGCAATTTCAACATACTCTATATCATCGAGATTTTTTAGTGTTAGTTTTCTATAGAGAGATGATTTTTTTATTAGTTGAGCTGGAGAGTGTTTTGGGTCTTTCCTTTCGCTCTTTTTGCCTCGGAACTTATTGTTAAATGCGACACTCCCAAATAAATAATACATATACTCATCAGGCAGATCTCTCTCTTGTATAAATTCATTTATTTTTGTTACTGGAAACCTTTTTCGTTCACTCCAATCTATTCATAAGAATTTTTCTCCTGTTTTTTCTTGATACAATTTTGCCAGAGAAAAAATTACAGGTCGAATTGAATCTCATACTTCTTTGTATGCGTAGGCTATGATATTTGGAATATTGTATAGAAAATTATGATGTATTTCATCACTTTCTGCTGAATCTAGATCATCAACTCAAAATGATTCATGAAATTTTGATTTATCTAGTTCTCTCGGACTTTGGGAGATTATCTTCTCTATTTTTTCACATACTTTAAAGACAAACTCATCAAAAGAAAGTTTTGAGTTAGAGTTCTCACTATTATGGGTAGAAGTGTTTGCAGTATTCAAGATTTATTCGTTAGTCCTAATGATATTATTGTAACATATTATTCCACTACTAACAAATATCTGTACAAGTTCACCCTAGATTGCAGTTTTTGTATTCTGTTTCATTGTAACATATTGAGCTAACTTTTGTAAAGGTGTAAGCTTCTTGTTTTTCTATTTCTCTCATTATTTTTCCATTTGGATAGTAGAGGTCTAAATCTTGAGCCTCTTTTGCAGTTACAAATTTCATCTCAGTACACTCATCACTTGGAGTGAAATTTAAATCTTGGACTTCTACTTTAAATATTAATACGCAAATTGGTCTCTTAGGACTGCCTATTCATGAACTTTCTGCTATATAAGTATAGATTGGCTGAAGAGATATTTTTGTAACTGTGAGTCACATTTCCTCCATAATCTCTCTTTTTAATGCATCATGAATTTCTTCTCCATGATCAATTCATCCTCATGGAATATCCCATTTTCATGTATGCTCTCTACATAAAGCAAATCTTCATTCACTATTTCTTATAAAAGCTTTAGCAGAAACTCTATAGTGACAATCTTTAATTCACTGATATGATTTTTGCATGTGAATATTTAAAGTGATAAAAATATAGTATAAATAAAATATTCTTTACTTCAAAGCTATTTTCTTTAAAATACTCTAAAATATAATTTTCTAAATATTCAAGAGTGAACTTACTCGAAGTGTTTTTCATAATTTCAGGACTCATAATATTTATACTTGCTTTGGATATTGCAAGAAAAGAAAAATTCAACGCGCTGCATTTCTTTATATTTCTACTCATCGGATGAGGCCTATTAGTTTTTACATTTTTTCCAGGTGTTCTGGGGTTTGTAGGTAAAATATTTGGCTTACAGAGAGGAGCAGATGTTCTTGTGTATGGATCTATAGTCTTTCTTATATATTTTGTACTCTTGCTACTCTCAAAAGTAGAAAGTAATAAACATAGTATTACCAAAACAGTGAGAGAGCTAGCAATCATGTCATCTGAAAAATATTCTTATAAATGAGATTTAGTATTTCTTGTGAGAGTCTACAACGAAGCTCCAGTGCTTAAAAGAACTCTCCATGGTATTTTTGACGCTGGGTATACAAATATAGTAATAGTAGATGATGGATCTACAGATGATTCATGGAAAATAATCAAGAAATTTCAGAAAAAACATTCTCATATTATAGCTCTCAGACATTCTCAAAACAGAGGATGAGGAGCTGCACTTGAAACAGGATTTGAATATATTCGTCGATATATAATTGCAGATTTTGTGGTGAGTTTTGATGCAGATGGACAACATAATGTAGATGATATAGAGAAGTTTAATAGCGCTTTTATTAACCACCCAGAGCTCGAAGTAATATTTTGATCACGTTTTTTTGGATCTCAAGCTCAAGAAACTATGCCTTTAATGAGAAAAATTATTCTTACTTTAGGGAGGATTTTTACAAGAATAATTTCTTGAGCGAAACTGACAGACTCTCATAACGGATATAGAGTCTTTAGATCTTCTGCAATCGAAAAGATACATCTCACTGCGGACTCCATGGCTTACGCATCAGAAATTATAGAACAAATTATGCAAAAGAAAATCCCTCATGGAGAAATCCCAGTAAATATTATTTATACTGATTATAGTCTCGCAAAATGACAAAAATCAAGCAATGCTATATTCATTGCATTTCATACAATCTGGTCCAAATTTTTTAAGTAAGATTTAATAAAGGTTAATTAGTTATTAAATCTAAACTCTATTTTAAGCCAAAAATATTGACTTGAAGTATAAAATATTTAGTTTCAAAAGATGTTTAATTTTTTGAAACTATTTTTCATTGTGTTTTTTTCTGGATTTTATGTATCTGGAAATGCTTTTTTTGAGATAGTAGAACTTATGCCAAATACTATAGATGATAAAAGTTTAGAATACGTAACTCTTAAAAATATTTCAGACACTCAGCAATCTCTCTCTGGCTATACTCTCGCTGATAAAATAAAAAAGTACAAGTTCTCTGAAGATTTATTCCTTGAATCTTGAGAAAGAAAGCAGTTTTTCCGACCAGAGACAAAACTTACTCTCAATAATAGTAGCGAAGAAATATACTTATATAATGCGTCTTGAAAAATCATAGATGAAGTAGAATATGCATCATCTGTAAAATGAGAATTTCTCATTTTTGAAGATGTAGCTATATGATGAATAGAAGATATCATTTCTGATGAAACTCTCAGTTCCAGGAGAAAGCATATCTCGGACGAAGTTAGTATTGATACTACTGTCGAGTTAAATACATGATCTGGTCACTCCTCTGATATTGATGATATATTATCTGTACCTGAGATTATGTTTTCATTGCAACGACCAAGCTATATCACGCAGTCAGGATCTACCAACCAATATGTATGTGATGGAGAGAAAGATGAGTGTAAAGTAAATTTCGATTTGAGAGATAGTTTTTGACCTAATTTTTCACAATGAGACTATGTATGCGATATAAATTTTGGTATATGAGAGCCAACATGACAGGAGTGAAGATGTAATCCAAATACAGTAACTTTTCCTGAGTGAGAGTTTGAAATGAAAATTAAAATTTTGCATGAGTCTGATGAGAATATTTTTTCTGAGAAAACTATTCTAATTAATAATATTCCTGTTATTCAAAGTGATACATCTCTAAGTAAGACTAATAGCTTATGAATTGAAAACGAAGAAGAAGGAGAAGAAAATAAAATATACATACTCAGACCAAAGATTATCGTTCAAAGTTGATTGAGCTGAGAGGGAAGATATTTTTATTGCGTGGAGAATGAATGTAAGATAAATTTAAATTATGAGAAACAACACAAGGATGAAAGATGCTTCTGGGACTTTGCTGATATGCAGCAATCAAGCAAAACTACTCACACCCGTTGTAATCCATGATATGTTACTGTTACCCAATGAGTTCATGAGATGACGCTGAGAGTATATGAAAAAAATAATGAAGATAACAAAAAGAAAATCGATTTTTATGTTTATAATACACCTCCCGAAAATACTCTTCTTATAGAAGATAATAGCATCACATCAGACATAGCTATGACGTGAGACACAGAAAGTATAGACATTTATTATAAGTCTGAGAAAAAGAAGTTAGAGATTAAACTACAATGAAAAATCTCTCAAGAAAAAACACACTCCTGAAGTGTACTCCTCTGTCAGTGAGTGGAAAGATGCTATGTAAATCTTGAGTGAATATCCCAGTGAATAGACGATGAAGTCTATAACTGGCAGCTAAACTGAGAAGACTTTTCGCAAAAACTTAATCCGAAATGAATCTGGATAGAGTGAACATGAACCCATGAAATTACACTTCAAAGTTGAGAACTAGAACAATTATTTCTAATACATATATTAGTAGATCAAATTAGTAATCCAAAACTGGATGATACATCTGTGCAAATAGAATCCTGAGAATGAGTAGAGGAAGAGAAAATAGATTTTACTCAAAATTTTTTAGTACTTAAATATGATGGTCTAAGAATCTCTGGAAAAGCTCCACTTTGATCGAAAATAGAAATTTATAGTTCTGGTGAGAAAATATTAGAAGGAGAATCGGATGAAAAATGAAAGTACAGACTCGTCTCTAAGAAATATAAAATATGAAATCATGTCTTTGATACAAAAATAATTCTCTCCTCATGAGAAGAAGTGTATTTAAAAAACTCATGAGAATTTCTTTTAAAAAAAGACAAGACCGCAAAGTGGTTTTTAACTAAAAAGCTTAAAGCAGCTGCTAAGAAAAAAATAAGTGCTATTAAACATCCAAAACTGATCATGGAGGTAGGAGCATTTGATGAAGCAGAAGGTCTTGGTGAAGAGCTATCCGTAGGAACTCAAATATTTTTATTTATTATTATTTCACTCAGCGCAGTATTTGGGATAATACATCTCATCTTAGTTCAATGATTAGCAACAACGAAGAATCTGTTTCAATTCCAAAAAGTGATATTTTCAACAAGGCAAAAAATCTGCATTATCCTGCCATAATACATTTACTTTTCACGAAAACTCACTACACTTCATGCAAATTTACACATTAAAGAAAGCAAGGAAAAATGGATTTAAACATGATTAGAAATTTTTGTATTATCGCTCATATCGACCACGGTAAATCAACTCTCGCAGATAGACTCTTAGAAATCACAGGGACACTCGAAAAACGTGACATGAAACATGGTCAAATGCTCGATACTATGGAACTAGAGCAAGAGCGTGGAATAACAATTAAACTCCAACCAGTACGAATGAACTGGAAAGGGTATCAGTATAATATCATCGATACTCCTGGGCATGTGGATTTTCAATACGAAGTATCTAGGAGTTTGGCCTCAGTGGAATGATGTTTATTAGTTGTAGATGCATCTCAAGGAATAGAAGCGCAGACATTGAGTAATGTATATCTTGCCATAGAAAATGATCTTGAAATAATCCCAGTGCTCAATAAAATCGATCTCCCAGCTGCGGATCCAGAAAGAGTTTCAGAAGAAATAATAAACCTGCTTGGTTGTGATAAAGCGGATATCATACCAGTATCAGCAAAAACAGGAGAAAATGTAGAATCGATTCTCGATGCCGTAATGGAAAGGATTCCAGAACCTACAGTATACAAGTGAAATACTGAGCCAGAAAAACAAGAACTGAAAGCTCTTGTTTTTGATAGTCAGTATGACTCATATAGAGGAGTTGTTTCTTATGTTAAAGTATTTTCAGGACAGATTAAAAAATGAGACACTCTTCACTTCCTCAATACGGGGAAAAAAATAGAAGCGCTCGACGTTGGATATTTTGCCCCATCATATACGAGTAGTCCAGTAATTGATAACGGATCAGTTGGATATGTCGTAACAGGGCTTAAGTCTATTCGAGATGCAAAGGTCTGAGATACGCTCTGGAAACCAGAAGAAGTATCGGGACCAAGGGATAAACCAGAAGACGCATCAGCAATTGAGTGATTTAAAACAGTGACTCCATTTATCTACGCGTGAGTATTCCCAATGGCAACAGACGAGTATCCAGGACTTGCTGATGCAATGGAAAAACTCGTACTCAATGACTCAGCGCTGCAAACAGAATCAGAGTCTTCAACAGCCCTTGGGCAATGATTTAGATGTGGATTCCTTGGACTTCTTCATCTTGATATCGTCAAAGAGCGGCTTTTCAGAGAATTCAATATGGATGTTATCATGACTTCTCCACAGGTAACTTATAATGTTCGAATGTATGGAGATAAAATGTCTCTGTACTCTCGACTTCTTCCAGAACTTATAGAGCATGAAGGGAAAACAAAAACAATTATCAAAGTATCAAATCCTGAGGATCTCCCTCCAGTTGAAACTTGCGAGACTATAGCTGAACCAATAGCGAAAATAGAAATCATTACTCCAAAAGATTATGTAGGAGCGCTTATGACCCTCTGCCAAGATCGAAGAGGAGTATTTAAAAATCAACAGTTTATAGATGTAACCCG